>JAVHVB010000395.1:0-3083 GCA_032160775.1 Pseudonocardiales bacterium
CCTGGCCGATCGCGTGGGTGCGGGCGAACTGCTGCCACGGGTCTTCCTGCGTCGCCTTGAGCGAGAGGGAGACGCGCTCGCGGTCCATGTCGACGTCGAGAACCTCGACGGTGACCTCTTGGCCGACCTCGACAACCTCGGACGGGTGGTCGATGTGCTTCCACGACAGCTCGGACACGTGCACCAGACCGTCGACCCCGCCGAGATCGACGAACGCGCCGAAGTTGACGATCGAGCTGACGACGCCGGTGCGCACCTGGCCCTTGGCCAGCTTGTTGAGGAAGTCGCTCCGAACCGCGGACTGCGTCTCTTCCAGCCACGCACGGCGGGACAGGACGACGTTGTTGCGGTTCTTGTCCAGCTCGATGATCTTGGCCTCGAGCTCCTGGCCGACGTAGGGCTGCAGGTCACGAACCCGGCGCATCTCGACCAGCGATGCCGGCAGGAAGCCACGCAAGCCGATGTCGAGGATCAGGCCGCCCTTGACGACCTCGATGACGGTGCCCTTGACGACCTCGTCGTTCTCCTTCTTCTCCTCGATCGTGCCCCACGCCCGCTCGTACTGCGCGCGCTTCTTCGACAGGATCAGCCGGCCCTCCTTGTCCTCCTTCTGGAGAACCAGGGCCTCGATCTCGTCACCGACCTTGACGACCTCGTTCGGGTCGACGTCGTGCTTGATGGACAGTTCGCGGGAGGGAATGACGCCCTCGGTCTTGTAGCCGATGTCCAGCAGGACCTCGTCGCGGTCGACCTTGACGATGGTGCCCTCGACGATGTCGCCGTCATTGAAGTACTTGATCGTGGAGTCGATCGCGGCGAGGAAGTCGTCGGATGTGCCGATGTCGTTGATGGCTACTTGCGGAGTGGTGCTGACCGGAGCTTCGGTAGTGGTCGTCATTGAGTAGATGGATCCTGACAGTGTCGACAGTGTGTCGTGCGGCTGCGGACGCGCCCGGTTCACCGAAAAGTTTCAGGAGCGGCCTACTCCATGTCGAGGCCACAGACCTATCCGCACTTTAAGCGTACTCGACCCGCTTGTTCCGGCCTAATTCCGGGGGTTCAGAGCCGACGGCGGACATAGTCGACGAGATCGGCCAGCGCCGTCCTCGCCTCGGGCACGAGCCCGGGCAGCGAGATGTAGCCGTGCACCGAGTTGAGGTAGTTCGTCAGCTCCACCTCGACCCCGGCGTCGGTGAGGGCGTCGGCGTAGGCGGCGCCCTCGTCCCGGAGCGGATCGAACTGAGCGGTCTGGATCAGCGCGGGCGGCAGGCCCTCGTGCTTCGCGCGCAGGGGGGACGCGTACGGGTCCGTCATCTCCGCGGTCGAGTTGTGGAAGTAGTTGCGGGCGTTGTTCTCGACGTCGCGACGGCCGAGGATGGGCGCGTGCGCGTTCTCCTCGAGCGACGGGAAGGTGTGCGCCAGCTCGACCGACGGATAGACCAGCAACTGGACCGCGATCTCCGGCGTGCCGCGATCGCGAGCCATCACCGCGACGGCGGCCGCCAGATTTCCGCCGGCGCTGTCCCCCATCACGGCGAGCCGGTGCGGATCGATGCCCAGCTCACCTGCGTGGTCGGCGACCCAGACGACCGTGTCGAAACAGTCCTGCACCGGCACGGGGAACGAGTGTTCCGGCGCGAGCCGGTAGTCGACCGAGATGGTGACCACCCGCGCCTGGGCCGCGAGCGTGCTCGCCCACCAGTCGGAATGGTTGAGGTCACCGGACACCCAACCGCCACCGTGGAAGTTCACGACGACGGGCAGCGGGTCGGCCGGCGCATCCTTCGGACGGTAGATGCGCAGCGGCAACTCGGTGCCGTCGCTCGCCACCGCCGTACCGGACTCGACCTGCACTCCACGGTGAGTCCGTCCGACGACGATCTTGGCCACCGCGTTGCCCATCACGAGCGACCGCACCCGGGCGGCCGTGCGCACCCGGGTCGGTGGCTGCTGGAACACCGGACGCCGGTCGACGAGGCGGTACACGGCCCAGAAGGCGGTCATCCGACGCGGAATCGGCACGAACCAAAGCTACTGCGCGCTGGTTCGCTCCCGAGCACGAGCCCCGGTGACGATCAACTACCACCCCGGGACAGCGCGGCGGTGATCGCGGCGACGCGGTCGGCGGGCACGCCCCAGGGATCGTCGACGCCGACCCGCTCGTCGAGATCCCACAGCACGCACTGCTCCCCCGGCTGCGCCACCATCGTCCAGGCGACGACGGTGCGGCCGAGCTGATCGTCCATCGAGCCCCCTGACGGCGGACCCGTGCCGTCCGGGTGGTGGTGCAGGAACCGGTCGTACGCGCGATCGCAGAACCGGGCGTACTGCGCGGTGCAGAGGATGAAGCCGTGCCACGCCTCGTCCACTGCGTGGGACGGCATGCCGATCACTTCCCTGTCGCGCAGCGCTGCGCCTGCACATCGCAGCCATTGACGCAGTCCCGTCTCGACGAGTTCGCGCGGCTGCCACGGACAGCTCTTCCACACGGCTTCCGGCAGCACCAGCTCGGCGACCGCACGATGGGTCCGCGGGACGCCGGTCTTGGCTGGAATCGGCATTGCCGAGAGAGTACGACGGGCTACCTTGACGGCATGGGGGCAGGGACGGCGGTCGGGCTGGCGATCTTCGGGCTGGTCGTGCTGGTGTTCGTCGGCACGGTGACCCGGGCGTCGATGGGCGTCTCGCGACGGCGCCGCATGTGGAGCGCAGCTGACGGCCGCGACCGCGGAAACCTCGGCGGCGGCTCGGGCGCGGGCGGCGGCGGTTGCGGCGGGAGTGATGGCGGCGCGAGCTGCGGTGGTGGCGGCGCGAGCTGCGGTGGTGGTGGCGGCGGCTCCGGCTGCGGCGGCGGTGGAGGTGGCTGCGGCGGTGGCTCCTGACCCGCCGCCCTCGGCCGCCGGCCGGCACGGCGCGGACGCGCCGTCGACCGTGCGCGCGAACCGGCACTGGTGGGACGGCGACGCGGACGCCTATCAGGCCGAGCACGGCGACTTCCTCGGCGACGCCGACTTCGTCTGGTGCCCGGAGAACCTGCGCGAGGAGGACGCCCACCTGCTCGGTGACGTGACCGGGCGCGAGGT
>JAVHVB010000396.1:0-4709 GCA_032160775.1 Pseudonocardiales bacterium
GACTCTGACCCTCTAGCGCGCACCGTGCCGATGCGTGCCCGCCACAGGGTCAAAGTGGCGGTCGGTCGCTCACAGATCGAGGGTGAGCAGCACCGCGCCCGCCGGCGTCCGTCCCGGCAGCTGGGCCGCGTCGGACAGCGAGAGCCGGCCGTCCACGAAGATCCGGCCGGCCACGCCGACCCGGTTCTCGACGAGTGCCTGCCAGGCCGAGGTGCCCGGCCGGTCCGACCCCTCCGCGCTGATCACCGCGGGCAGGTCGGCGGGGACGAGCCGGTCGATCGCGGTCTGCAACTCCCGCGCCTGAACCAGCCGCTCGGCCGCGTTGCCAACGAGGGTCGCCGAGGCGACGACGAACTCGGCGCCGCGCAGCCGCAGCGCGGCGAGGGCCGCGCCGGGCCGGATGAGCCGCACCCTCGACTGGTCGAGCCCGCCCGTGAGCAGCACGTCCTGAACGGCGAGAACGTCGACGCCGAGCGTGGACAGCACGAGGTTCGCGCCGCCCGTCCGTCCTCCGGTGACCACGACGAGTCCGGCGCGACGGCCCACGGCGGCACTGATCGAACGCCAGCGGAGCAGGTGCGGCCCGCCGTGGACGCAGGCGACGTCGACCCCGGCGTCGGCGATGAAGCGGGCGAGCGCGGCACGGTCGCGCCCGAACGGCCGGGCGTCGACGGACAACAGGCGCAGCGGCGTCGGCACCGGACCATCCTGCCGCACCGCGGCGGCACCGCCGTGCGCCCGGTCAGGTGTAGCGGCGGGCCAGGTCGGCCGCGCCGACGAGCCCGGCCTCGGGGCCCAGCGCGGCGAGAGCGACCTTCGCGGCCGGCCGGAAGCCGCGGCCGGTGAGAGTGTGCTCGAACTCCGCACGCGCCGGCCCGAGCAGGATCTCGCCGGCGACCGAGACACCGCCGCCGATGACGAACATCGACGGGTCCAGGGTGGCGGCCAGGTTGGCCAGCCCGCGGCCCAGCCAACGACCCATCGTCGTGCAGATCGACGTGGCCGCGGCATCCCCGGCCTGGGCAGCGGCGGTCACGACGGGGCCGGTCAGCTCGGCCACCGACCCGGCGAGCTGGATCATCCCGGCGGCCGCGACCGGCGAGTCCGCGGCGAGTTCCTGCGCGTCCCGCGCAAGCGCACGGCCGGACGCATACATCTCCCAGCAGCCGCGATTGCCGCAGGCGCAACGGCGGCCATCGGGCACGACGGTCATGTGCCCGTACTCGCAGCCGACGCCGAAGGCGCCGCGGTACACCTCACCGTCGATCACCAGCCCGCCACCGATGCCGGTGCCGAGCGTCACGCAGACCACGACCTTCTCGCCGCGCGCCGCACCGAACCGGTACTCCGCCCAGGCTGCCGAGTTCGCGTCGTTCTCGATGATGAGCGGCAACGGGATCCGGCCGGCGAGCGCAGCGCGCAGGGGCTCGTTCCGCCAGGCCAGGTGCGGTGCGTACAGCACGGTCGCGTGGTCGTTGGCGATCCAGCCGGCGGCGCCGATGCCGACTGCCGTCACCTCGTGCCGCCCCGCGAGGGCGGTGACAACTTCGACGATGACTTCCTCGGTGCGGGTGACGTCGTCGCCCGGAGTGTCGCGACGCTCCTGATCGATCACCAGGCCACCGTCGTCGACCACACCGGCGGCGACCTTCGACCCGCCGATGTCGACACCTATCGCGAGCGTCACTCTCCTACCACCGCCGACGATCTTGGCCCGCGAAGCGGAGGTGAGCGTTTACTCCACTTGTCACGGGTCCGCCGGGTCGTCCAGGGTGATTCGCTGTACCCGCGGCGCGGGCTGCGGCCTGGGCCGCGCGCCCGTCTCGGTCTGCGCCCGGGTGAGCGCGGTGTCGGCGAGCGCCTTCATCGCCGACGCGACCGCGGTCGCGGCTTCGGTCAACCGCTCGGTGACCTCCGGATGGTCACCTCGCAGCAGCTGCGCGAACTGGCAGATGGGGCACCAGGGCAGGCACTCGCCCGCACGCGCGTGCCCCTCGGAGCCGCCCTGGGTGGCCTCGGGGAAGCGCTTGGCCCACTCCTGTACCGCGTCCAGTAGCCGGTGCACCTCGCCGCCGATGTCGTCGCGCCCGTCAGCCATGCCCGCCCCCCTGCGTTGTCCGCCGCGCGCGCCGCCCGGGTCCGGGGCGCGGTCTGGGCCGGCTCGGCCAGAGCGCGGGATCGGGCCGGAATCGCACCCGCAGCTCGCGGCCGTCGAACTCGCCACCGGCCACGAGGCACCGGCGCAGCACGCTCGGCAGGGTAAGCACGCGGCGGTTCGGCCCGACGCTCACGACGAGGTCGTCTCCGGCGCGCACCGCGTCGACGTCGGCCCGCTGGGCGAGCGGCAGCGCGAGGTGCAGCACGAATTCGTCGCCGACGTGCGTCACGCGCATCAGCTCGGCACCCGTGGACGCCGGGGCCGGGTCGTCGCCCGGCAGCGGGCCGTACAGCTCGTCGGCCATCGCGCGGAGCGGTCCTGGCCCCACCGGCTCCTCGGCGCGGTACGGCAGCTCGCGCACCGGCAGGCCGGCGAACGACTCGCGGATCGCGGTGAGCTGCCGCCGTTGCGCGGCCGCCCAGCCGGCGCGCCACGCGTCGTCGCCCGCCGGGAACACCCGGTTCGCCACCACGAGGTCGACCGAGTAGCCGTAGAGCGCGAGCGCGGTGAACGTCCGGCGTGCCTCGGCCGCGACGACGGATTCCGGCGTGAGGACGAGCCGAACGGTCGTGATCTTCGGATCGCCGAGCAGCCGGCGCACCGACGCGAGCTCGTCGTTGAGCCGCAGCAGCGCCTCGAACAACGTGTCGGGCGGCAGCACCTCACTGCGGCCGAGCAGCGACGCGATCGGCCGCATCCCCTTCGCGAGCCGGCGGTGCACCGGGAAGACCCGTTCCAGGTACCAGGACAGTGCCTCGGGCAGCGCGAGCAGCCGCAGCGTCTCCGCGGTCGGCGCGCAGTCGACGACGAGCGCGTCCCAGTTGCCGGTCAGCGCGAGCTCGCGCACGGCGAGCAGGGCGAGCACCTCGTCCACGCCCGGCAGCACGGTCAGCTCGTCCGCGGTGATCGGGTCGACCCCGCCCTTGGCGAGCATGTCGACGAGGAACGCCTGGACGTCGCGCCACGCGGCCTCGAACCGGCCCTGCGTGTCGATCTGCACCGCCCAGAGGCTCGTCGCCACCTCCACCGGCTCGTCGGTGAGGGGGACGTCCAGCGCGTCGGCCAGCGAGTGCGCGATGTCCGTGGACAGCAACAGGGTCTTCACGCCCCGGTCGGCGAGCCGGTACGCAGTGGCCGAGGCGGTGGTCGTCTTGCCGACCCCGCCCTTGCCGGTGAACAGGACGATCCTCATCGCATCAGACCGCCGCGATGCTCTCGACGCGTTTCTTCAACTCTTTGAGCGCGACGTCCATGACCACTCGCTCGGCCTTGCGCTTGAGCAGGCCGAGCATCGGGATGCTCAGGTCGACGGTCAGCGAGTAGGTCACGTGGGTGTGCCCCTGGCCGTCCGGCCGCAGCTCGTAGGAGCCGTTCTGCGCACGCATCATCTGGCCCACCCGCAGCTGCCAGTCGACCCGGCTGTCGCCGGTCCAGACGTAGGCGAGCTCGTACTGGTCGCGGACGATCCCGGCGTCGAGGGTGAACGCCACCCGGGCAGCGCGCCCGTCGGCGCCGACGTCGAGCACCTCGGCCTGCTTGACCGAACCCGTCCAGAGCGGGTAGTTGGCGAAGTCGGCAATGACCGCCATGACGTCGGCCGGCGCGGCGTCGATCGTGATCGACTGGGTCGACGCGTCGGGCATGGCATCAGAGGCTACCTGCCCGGGTAGGCCCCGCCGGTCGCCCGAGACGACGCAGGCAGCGCCGGCGGGCCCGGCTGGTGCGCGGACGTGAGGCGCGCCACGCGGCCGGGGTCCAGTTGGTCGGCGAGTGCCCAGAACGTCGCCTTCGTGCGGCGGCGGAACTCGTCGGTGATCCGCTCCCGCCGACGCTGGCTCAGCCGCCGGCCGGGCGGCGGATCGAGGCGCAGGAAGAAGTGGGCCACGACGCCCTCGAACATCGGCTCGAGCCACACCTCGGCAGACCCGGCGAGCCCTTCGCCGCGGCCGGCGACCGCCGGCACCAGCCAGCGGACGCCCTTGTCGTTGCGCCACTCGTCGACCTCGAGGGTGAGGTCCGGCCACCACCGTCGCCAGTTGCTCGGATCGGCGATCAGCGCCGCGACTGTGGCCGGCGGCGCGGCGAACCACGTCGAATCGACCACATCGATCTCGGGCATGGCGCAAAGCTTGCCACGGCCCGGGCCGCCGGTCGCGTCGTCCGAGGCCAGCGGATACCGTCGCAGAGTGCAGGAACTCCACGTCGCCAGCCGGATTACCACGCTGACACAGAACAACACCGCCGACTTCGTCCACGACAACGCCGCCGAGCGACCGGAGCACGTCGCGCTGCGCCGGCGGGTCGGCACCGCCTGGCAGGACGTCACCGCCGGCACGTTCGGCAGCGAGGTCACGGCAGTCGCGAAAGGGCTGATCGCGGCCGGGATCGGGGCGGGCGACCGCGTCGCGGTGATGAGCAAGACCCGCTACGAGTGGACCGTCGCCGACTTCGCGCTGTTCACGGTCGGCGCGGTCGTCGTGCCGATCTACGAGACCTCCAGTGCCGAGCAGGTCGACTGGATCCTCTCCGACTCGGGCGCGCGCGGGATCTT
>JAVHVB010000397.1:0-5924 GCA_032160775.1 Pseudonocardiales bacterium
GGGGTACTCGAGCGCACCAGTCTCGATGGTGTCGGCACCGGCGGCGAGGGCGGCGACGAACCCGCGCACCATGCCGAGCGTGCCGGCCAGCGCGCGCATCTCGAGGGCGTCGGTGACGACCGCGCCGGCGAAGCCGAGTTCGCCGCGCAGCAGACCAGTCGTGATCGGCCGACTGACCGTCGCGAGGTCGTCCGGGTCGAGGGCGGGGACGAGCAGGTGACCCGTCATCACCGCCTTGGCCCCCGCCGCGACGGCCGCGCGGAACGGGACCAGTTCGACGGCGTCGAGTTCGGCGCGAGTGCGCTGCAGCATGGCGACCTCGTGGTGGCTGTCCGCGGCCGTCGCCCCGTGCCCCGGGAAGTGCTTGACGCACGCCGAGACGCCCTGCCCCTGCAAACCGCGCACCGCCGCTTCGACGTGCCTGGCCACGAGAACGGCGTCCGCGCCGAAAGAGCGCACGCCGATCACCGGATTGCGCGGGTCGACGTTGACGTCCGCGACCGGCGCGAGATCCAGGGTGACACCGGCGCCGGCGAGCCGCGCGCCGATGGCCGCGTACGCAGCCTCGGTGGCCTCGACGTCGTCCAAGTAGCCGAGTGCGGCCGCGCCGGGCGACGCGCTGCCGTGCATCGCGTCCAGCCGGGTCACGTCACCGCCCTCCTCGTCGAGGGCGACCACGACGTCACGGCCGGCAACTCCGCGCAACTGCTCGGTCAGCCGGTCGACGGCCGTCCCGTCCCCGACGTTCGAGCCGAACAGCACGACACCACCGAGCCCGGCTGCGAGCGCGTCCAGCAGCCAGCCGGGCGGGGTCGGCCCGACGAAGCCGGCCAAGAGGACGGACAGGCTGAGCCGACGTACCTCCGGATCCACCTGCACGTGCGTTCCTCCTGTGCTGAGTTGCGGTCGGGTTCGGGTTGGCGGGAGGCGGCGATTGGACTAGACAATTTCGGATGGTTCCTGGTAGTCAGAGAGCGTGTCAATCCCCGAGCAGCCGAGAGACTTCCGGGAGCCGAAGTACTACGCCGTCAAGCGGCACCTCCTGGAGATCATCGGCACGCTGTCGCCGGGCAGCCCGGTGCCGACCGAGCGGCTGCTGATGGCCCAGCTCGGCACCTCGCGCACGACCGTGCGCCAGGCGCTGGCCGAACTGGTCGGCGAGGGCCGGCTCGTCCGCCGGCAGGGCTCGGGCACGTACGTGGCGGAACCCAAGGTGAGCTGGCCGCTGCGGATGACCAGCTTCACCGAGCAGGCCAACGCGACCGGCCGCGCCGCCAGCACCGAACTGATCGACGCCCGCCGCGACCGCGCCACCGACGAGATCGCCGAGCGGCTCCGGCTGCAGCCGGGCGCACCTGTGCACAGCATCGAACGGTTGCGCCTGGTGGACGACACCCCGATGGCGCTGGAGACCTCGCATCTGTCCGCGACCCGGTTCCCCGGGCTCGCCAAGCACTTGCGGCGCAGCGACTCGCTCTACCGCGTGCTGCGCGACGAGTACGGGGTCGTGCCGGTGAGCGCCGAGGAGACGATTGAGACCGCGTCCGCGACACCGCGCGAGGCGGAACTGCTGAACACCGAGACCGGCGCGCCGATCCTCATGCTCAGCCGGCACAGCTTCGACGCGGACGGCGAGCCGGTCGAGTGGGTGCGCTCGTGGTACCGCGGCGACCGCTACCGCTTCGTCACTCGCCTGACGACCGACTGACCCCGAAGAGGCGGAGCCGGGCCATACCGCCGTCGGGGTACACGTCGAGTCGCACCTCGGTCACGGGCGCCGGGTCCGCCAACACGAACCGGTGCCTCGTGTCGGGTTGCAGCCGGGTCCGCGGCAACAGCTCGAGCCACTCCGCGGAGGCCGAGACCCGGCCGCGCAGCATCGCCCACCCGGGTGCGTTGTGCAGGAAGCAGGACGTGTCCAGCTCGGCCAGCCGGATCCGGCCCTCGGCGCCGAGCGCGACCACCACCCAGTCGTTGCCGTTGTCGCGGCGGCGCGCGGTCTCCCACCCATCGCGCATGTCCCGCGGGCGGCCGGGCCCGATCAGGTTTCCCGGCGAGCCGTAGAACATGTCCGAGCACCCGACGACCCGCCCTCCGCGCTCGGCCGCCGCCAGGTCGACGAGTCCGGCGGCCGACAACGCCGGATCGGGCACCGCCTCGCCGTGTACCCGGAAGCGGGCCACCCCGCCGTCCGGGTAGATCGACAGCCGGACGTGCGTCCACCGGCTCCGCGACGAGACGGACAACGCGTTCTCGGTGTCCCCACGGATTGCGGCGCGGGCGATGATCGGCTGCCACTCGGCGTCCTGCAACTCCGCCACTGACGGGTAGCCGGGCACCGACGCGGCCTCGACCGACACCTCCGGCGGGTAATTCCCCTTGAACCACGAGGTGTCCACGACGACGCCGTGGACGACTCCCGGTGTGCCGAGCCGAACGATCGCCGCATCGTTGCCCGGTTCACGCCGGCGCCGCGTCTCCCACCCGTCGTACACCTTGCCGCGATGCCCGAACTCCGCCGGGTCGAAGCGCGCCGGCCCCGGCAGGATCAGGTTGTGCCGCTCGGCGAACGACTCATCGTTGGCCCAGACGACGCTGCCGCCGAAGTCCCGCGCGGCGAGGTCCGGCAGCGCGCGGAACTCGTCCATCACAAAACCCCCCGCGCGAGCAGCCGGCCCTGCGGCGACGATCCGGCCGGCTCGCCCCGCAGCCAGGTCCGCCGCACCACGCCGCAGAGCCGCCGGCCCGCGTACGGCGTGATCGGGTGCCGATGGTGCAACGCCGCAGGATCGACGGTGAACGACTCGTCCGGCGCGAAGGCCACGAGGTCGGCATCGGCGCCCACCGCGATGCGTCCCTTCTGCGGCAGCCCGACGAGGTCGGCCGGGCCCGTCGACATCCACCGGACGACGTCGGGCAGCTCGAAGCCGCGCGCCCGCGCCTCGGTCCACACGATGGGCAGGCCGAGCTGCACCGACGCGATGCCGCCCCACGCGGCACCGAAGTCGCCGCCACCGGCTTGCTTCAGCGCGGGCGGCGCCGGCGAGTGGTCGCTGACGATCAGGTCGATGTCGCCGGCCGCGAGACCGTCCCACAGGGCATCGCGATTGGCCGCGTCCCGGATCGGCGGGCAGCACTTGAACTCGGTGGCGCCCGCCGCGACCTCGCCCGCGCTGAGCGCCAAGTAGTGCGGGCACGTCTCGACAGTGATCCGGACGCCGTCCGCCCGCGCGGCAGCGAGCAACGGCAGCGCCTCCCCGGCCGCGAGGTGCACCACGTGGGCGCGCGCGCCGCTCGCCCGCGCGGCGTCGATCACCCGCGTGATCGCCCGCGTCTCGGCCACCGGCGGACGGGACGCCAGGAAGTCGGCGTAGGCAGGGCCGTGCGCGTCGCGGATCAGCTCGGCGGCCTCGGCATGCACGATCAGCAGCCCGTCGAACTCGGCGACCTCCGTCATCGCGTCGATCAGTTGGGTGCCGACCAACGGCGGAAACTCGTCCACGCCGGACGGCACGAGAAAGCACTTGAAGCCGAAGACGCCGGCGTCATGCAGCTCGCGTAGACCGCCAAGGCCGGCCGGCACCGCGCCGCCCCAGAAACCGACATCGACGTGGCACCGGTCGCGCGCGGCGTTCCGCTTCTGCTCCAGCGCCGCGACGTCGATCGTCGGCGGGATGCTGTTCAGCGGCATGTCGACGAGCGTCGTGACGCCGCCCGCGGCGGCAGCTCGGGTAGCGGACGCGAACCCCTCCCACTCGGTGCGGCCCGGCTCGTTGATGTGCACGTGCGTGTCGACCAGGCCCGGCAGCAGCACCTCGTCGTCGGCCAGGTCGACGGCCCCGCGCTCCTGCACGGCCGCGTAGTCGAGCACGTCCACGACGACCCCGTCGCGCACCTCGACCGCGCACGGCCGCACAACCCCGTCGACCACCGCGCGCCGGGCGCGGAAGATCACTGCGCGCCCTGCCGGTACGCGCGCCACGACCCAAACTCGCTGATGTCGCTCGTGGGCAGATCCGGTCGCGGCCGGCGCAGCACCATCGCCAGCGAGCCGGTGCCGTCGGCCAGCTCGATGACTCCCAGTTCGAGCCCGTCCGGCTCGGCCGGGAGCAACACCTCGCGCAGCTGCGGGTAGTCCATCTCGTACAGCTCACCCTCGACCGACACGCCGTCCGCGCCGACGTCCTCGAGCGCCGGGTACCGATCGTCGACCGCGTGGAACCGGTAGCGCGGCGCGGTGCGCGCGGCGCCGAGAAAGGCCGAGTCGCCGACGAGGTGGTGCATGTCGCCGCCGCGCATCGCGGTGCCGTTGAGGAACATGCGGGTCATCGGCTGACTCCCCCGGTGATGTGTTCGGGCCGGATCGGAACGCGGCGCAGCGGCAGACCCGTCGCCTGCCGGATCGCCGCCGCGACCGCGGGCCCGGACGAGATCGTCGGCGGTTCACCGACCCCGCGCACGCCGTACGGGGCGTGCGGGTCGGCGTACTCGAGCACCTCGATCTGCATCGGCGGCATGTCGAGAATCGTCGGGATCAGGTAGTCGGTGAACGACGGGTTCTTGATGTGCCCGTCCTGCACGACGATCTCCTCCATCAGCGCGAGCCCCATGCCCTGCGCGCTGCCGCCCTGGATCTGCCCGATCACGGCGGCCGGGTTGATCGCCTTGCCGACGTCCTGCGCGGTGTCGAGCGCGACGACCTTGACCAGCCCCAGCTCGGTGTCGACGTCCACCACCGCGCGGTGCGCGGAGAACGCGTACTGGACGTGCGCGTTGCCCTGGCCGGTCTCCGGGTCCACCGGGTACGTGGGGCGGTGCCGCCACTCCACCGTCTCCTCAACGACGTCCTCGCCGAGCAGCTGCGGCAGCGCCAGCAGCACCGCGCCGCTCGCCGTCACGACCGAGCCGCCGTCGAGGTGCAGCTCGCTGATCGGCCGCCCCGTTGCGATGGCCGCCCGGTCGAGCACCCGCTCCCGCACCGCCTCGCACGCCGCCTTGACCGCACCGCCGGTCACGTAGGTCTGCCGCGACGCCGACGTCGACCCGCCGGACCCGACAGTGGTGTCCTTGCCGTGCACGACCACCCGGTCGACTCCGAGCTCGGTGCGGCAGATCTGCTGCTCGACGGTGATCAGCCCCTGGCCCACCTCGGCGGCGGCCGTCTGGACGGTGACGACCGGCTCACCTCCGGTGATCTCGAGCCGCACCCGCGCGGTGGAGTAGTCGTCGAAGCCTTCGGAGAAGCCGACGTTCTTGTACGTGACGGCGTAGCCGACGCCACGGACGACGCCCTCGCCGTGCGTCGTGTTCGCGACGCCGCCGGGCAGCTCGCGCAGGTCGCGCTCGCCGACCGGCTCCGGGGGCATCGGCAGATCACGCACGATCTGCACCAGCTCGGCGACCGGCGCGGCCGAGTCGATGAGCTGGCCGGTGATGTTCTCGTCGCCCTCGCGCATCCCGTTGAGCCGGCGGATCGCCACCCGGTCGACACCGACCCGGTCGGCGAGCTCGTCCATCAACGCCTCGTAGGCGAACGCTGCCTGGACGCAGCCGAAACCGCGCATCGCCCCGCATGGCGGGTTGTTCGTGTAGACGCCGTAACTGTCGACCTCGACGACCGGGAAGCGATACGGGCCCAGGCCCATCGTGCCGGCGTTGGCGACGACCGCACCGGTCGACGAGGCGTACGCACCGCCGTCGAGGACGATCTCGGCGCGTCCGTACTGCAACCGGCCCTGCTCGTCGGCGCCGTACTCATAGTGCATGGACGCGGGATGCCGGTGCACGTGCCCGAAGAACGACTCCTCGCGGTTGTAGACCATCTTCACCGGCTTGCCGGTGTGCATCGCGAGCAGGCAGGCGTGGACGTGCATCGAGAGGTCCTCGCGGCCGCCGAACGCGCCGCCGACGCCGGCCAGGCTGAG
>JAVHVB010000398.1:0-2528 GCA_032160775.1 Pseudonocardiales bacterium
CTCACCGACACCTTCGGCACGTGTCGGGTCGTCGGCTTCCCCACCAACGATCGGGACACGCACGTGCTGGGCTGAGACTAGCGGTACTGGTGGGGCCAATGCGATAGCTGTACCCCACCTGTATGAGCCGGGCGACGGCTCTTTGCGGGGTTTTGTCATCAATCCTCGGCGCCGAGTTCCCTACTGCGCCGCGCGGCGGCCTCGATCGCCGCCAGCAACGCGGCCCGGACGCCATGGATCTCGAGCTCGCGGATGGCGGCGATGGTGGTGCCGCCGGGGCTGGTGACCGCCTCGCGCAGCTGGACCGGATGCTCGCCGGAATCGCGCAGCATCACCGCCGACCCGATGGCCGTCTGCACGATCAACTCGGCGGCGAGCGAGCGCGGCAGGCCGAGCAGGATGCCGGCGTCGATCATCGCCTCGACGAGGTAGAAGAAGTACGCAGGCCCCGATCCGGATAGTGCGGTAACCGCATCGAGCTGGCTCTCCGGAACCCGGACGACGCGGCCGACCGCGCCGAGCAACGCCTCCGCGACGGCCAGGTGTTCGTCGCCGGCGTGTGCCCCGGCGGCGACCGCGGTCATCGCCTGGTCGACCAGCGCCGGGGTGTTCGGCATGCAGCGGACCACCGCCACACCGTCGGGTAGCGCGCGCTCGATGTGCCGGGTGGTGACGCCGGCCGCCACCGACACCACCAGGTGCCGCGTCTCGACCGCCGCCGCCACCTCGGCGAGCAGGGTGTCGATGTCCTGCGGCTTGACCGCGATCACCAGGGTGTCCGCCTGCTTCACCGCGGCGGCCACGTCGGTGACCTGCACGCCGAAGGTCTCGGTGAGGTACGCCGCACGCTCCGGGTGCTTCTCGCTCACGATGATCATGTCGGGCGTCCGCTCGCCGCGCAGCAGGCCGGACAGCAGCGCCTCGCCGATCTTGCCGCCGCCGAGGATGGCGATGGACTCCACAGCCATGGGTCAGCCTTTCGAGAGCAGTGCGCGGCCGAAGAACGCAAGATTGGCAGGTCGCTCGGCCAGGCGTCGCATCAAATAGCCGTACCACTCGCTGCCGTAGGGAACGTAGACCCGCACGGTCTGGCCGGCGGCGGCAAGCCGGCGCTGCTCGTCCGGCCGGATTCCGTACAGCATCTGGAACTCGAACGCGGTCGTGCGGCTCGCGGCCGCACGCTCGGCCGCGATCGCGATCAGCCGCGGGTCGTGCGTGGCGAACATCGGGTAGCCGTCGCCCTCGAGCAGCGCGTTGATGCACCGGACGTAGGACAGATCGACCTCCTGCCGCCGCTGGAAGGCGACCGAGGCCGGTTCCTTGTACGCGCCCTTGCACAACCGGACCCGGCTACCCGCGTAGGCGAGATCTCGGCAGTCCGACTCGGTGCGGTGCAGGTAGGCCTGCAGCACCGCGCCGGTCTCCGGGAAGTCGATGCGCAGCTGGCGCAGGATCTCCAGCGTCGAATCGGTGGTGGTGTGGTCCTCCATGTCGAGGGTCACGGTCGCCCCGACCCGGCGCGCCTCGCCGCAGATGGCGCGCGCGTGCTCGAGGGCGATCTTCTCGCCGTCGCCGGCCAGTGCCTGGCCCACGGCGCTCAGCTTGACGCTCACCTCGGCGCGCGCGGTCAGCAGGCCGATGCGCTCGGTCAGCCGCGCGGCCTCGAGTTGGCCGAGCAGTTCCAGGTAGGCCGCGGCGACCCCGTCGGCCTGGCGTCGCTCGACGGTGTCCTCGCCGAGATGATCGAGGGTGACGGTGAGGCCCTGGCCGATCAGCTCGGCACTGACCTGCACCGCCGACGGGGTGTCCGCGCCGCCGACGAAGCGACGCACGACGCTGCGGGACACCGGCGCATTCGTCACCAGCTGCTCGACGCGCCGGCTGCCCGCGGCAGCGAGGATCGCGGAGCGCAGCATGGTCTTGAGGCTAGCCCGCGGCTCCGCTCGCGTGGCTGGGTCAGTCGCGCGTCGCCGACTGCGAGGCGATGAGGTGCAGGCGGCAGAACGCCAGCGCCTCGGCGAGATCGGCTTCCCGCTCGGCGCGGTCCAGCGCACGCCGGGTGTTGATCTCGACGATGACGTGCCCGTCGAAGCCGCGCTGGGCCAGCCGTTCCAGCACCTGGGCACAAGGCTGATTGCCGCGGCCCGGCACCAGGTGCTCGTCGCGCTGCTGCCCCGACCCGTCGGCGATGTGGACGTGCGCGAGCCGTTCGTCCATCGCGTCCAGCATCGCCAGCGCGTCCGACTGGGACACCGCGGTGTGCGACAGGTCCAGCGTGTAGTCGCGGTACGGCTCGTCGGCGGCGACGTCCCAGCTCGGCTGGTAGGCCGACACCTCGCGACCGCGCACGCGCAGCGGGAACATGTTCTCCACCGCGAACCGGATCGGCGTCTCGTCGGCGAGCCGGCGCACACCGGCCCGGAAGTGCCGGGCGTAGTCGCGCTGCCAGCGGAACGGCGGGTGCACGACGACGGTCTGCGCGCCGAGCAACTCCGCAGCGAACTGCGCCTTCTGCAGCTTCGTCCAGG
>JAVHVB010000399.1:0-2575 GCA_032160775.1 Pseudonocardiales bacterium
CTCGGCGGTGACGACATCCATGATGACGCCGCCCTTGAGCATCTCGGCCATGCCGCGCTTGACGCGTGACGTACCGGTGGCGTGTTCGGGCTGCTGCTGCTGGTCGGACATGGCACCGATTCTACGAGCCTGATGGGCAGCGGCGGGTCGTCGCGGCCCGTCCGCTGGCTATCCAGTGGCCTGGGAGCTACTTGCCCGACGTGCGCGCAGTGGAGCGGACGAGGGCGAACCAGGCCCCGCCCGGGGTCAGCGGGAGCGACTTTCCGTTCGACGCCAACGTGAGCTTCGTGCCCGACGACAGGTTCGGACGAGACCACGACCCGGCGAAGCTGCGCCCGTTACGGAACACGATCACCTTGCCCTTGCCGGTGGTGGTCGTGAACTGCGACGGGTTACCCAGCACGTCGGTGTCCTCCGGGTGAGCCACGATCTTGCAGGTCTGCACGACCACGTTCGGGGTGGCGATCAGCTTGCCGTCGGCCGCGTGCTGCGCGACACCGTCGATGTAGCGCACGTAGCGCTTGATCTGCGGGTTCCACCGGAAGTCGACCAGCGTGCCGCCGACGTATGTCGTCACGTGCTTGCCGGCGTGGCCGGGCCCGGGCGCCTTGACGTCCCAGCGCAAGCCGATGTCCTTGGGACGGGGCGTCTTGGCGTGGTGGCCGACCTGCTTCACGTTGAGGACGAGGTTGATGTAGGACGACGCAGCGCGGCTGACCCGTGAGTAGTACGGCGCACCCGCGTCATTGCTCCAGCTGGTGATGCCGGACGCCCGCACCCGAGGCAGTGAGTCGTGCGCGCCGCCGGAGTAGGCCTCGACGATCTTGCCGTACTGCAGTAGCAGGTCGGGGTCGCTGGGACGGGTGCTGCGCACATAGCCGACCTGGCTCGGGTGGTTGGTGCCGAAGATGGCCGCGAGCCGGGTCAGGCCGCCCTCGACCTCCTCGATATAGACGATGTCGGCCCGGTCGATCCCGACCTGCGGGCGCCCCGGCGCCGTGTCGTCGATCTTGACCGCGACCGTCGGGTACTTGGGCACCGGGCCGATCCCGGTGAACGGGTTCACCTTCAGCTCGGGCTTGGGCGCCGCCGTTGAGGAGGGGGTAGTGGACGACGACGCCGAGGTCGACGGGAGCCCCGCCGTAGCGGTACCGCTCGGCGTCGACTTCTTGTCGCTGCTGGTGCACGCCGTGGCGAGCAGGCCGACGACCGCAGCCGTCACGACGACGATCCGGGTCGAGCGGGAGGTGCGGGTCATGGCGAATCCTTCGTAGGTGGAGTGCTCGGGTCGGGACTGACTGCGAGTCCCGCGGGATCGGCCCCACGTGGCGCCAATCCCGAACCGTCAGGCGGCTGGGTGTCGTCGATATCAAAGAACTGCGGCAGGTCGGCATTGCCGGCCAGCCGCAGCAGACGCGGCATGCGTCGAGCACGCAGCGTCCTGGTATCGCGTACTGCGTCATTGTAGAAACGGCGCGAGACCTGCACGCGCGCAGCGGCCTCCCGAAGCTCGGCCGCAGCGTCCACACCGATCGCCACGGTGCCGCCGGCAAGTAGCGCTACCGCCCGTCCCACGGCGTTCTCGACCCGCTCGCGACCGGCGGTGCCGGTGGCGATGAGAGCGGCCTGAGCCGTATCGGCGTACTGCTCTCGTTGGACGGAATCAAGGCCGGATTCGGCCGATTCGGCGACGTGCAGCAGAGCGGCGGCTCGCCGCACCAGTTGGGCATCGAGCGCCGCCCGGGCGGCATCGACCCGGGCATGCAGGCGATCGAGCCGGGTCAGCGTGAAGGTGATCCACATCGACAGCACAACGGCCACCAATACGGCAACGATCAACCAGCCGACCGGGAGCACGTCGGATCCTCAGTTCGTTCGGGTCAGACGGCGGAGCTCGATGCCTACGGTTCGCTCGCTGCGCTCGCTCACGGCCGCACCCTAACCTCTCGGCAGGCCGCCGGACGGGAGGCCCGCCCCCGCGATTGCCAGCTCGTACACGCGAAGGACGGCCTGGACGACGACCGCCCAGTCGTACGGCGCGACCACGCGAGCCCCCTCGGCCATGAGGGACTCACGGCGCGCGGGGTCGTCGAGGACGGCGCGCAGCGCCCGCGCGAGGTCGGCCGGGTCGCCGGTGGTGAACAGCTCCCCCGCCACACCCTGATCGAGCACCCGCCGGAAGGCGTCGATGTCACTGGCCACGATCGGCGTGCGCGCGGACATCGCCTCGAGCAGGATCACCCCGAAGCTCTCCTGCCCCGTGTTGGGCGCGCAGTACACGTCGACGCTGCGCAGCATGCGGGCCTTGTCGGCATCGCTGACCTGGCCGAGGAGGGCGAACCGCCCGGCCACTGCCGGCGGCAGCCGGTCCAGGAACTCCTCGCCCTCGCCGCGTCCGGCCACCAGCACCCGGAGGTGGGGCCGCTCGGCGAGCAGGAGTCCAACCGCCGCGACCAGAACATCCATACCCTTGCGCGGTTCGTCGTAGCGGCCGATGAAGCCGATGGTGCCGCCCTCGCGCGGATATCCCGGCAGTGGATTGGCGTCGGCGAAGTGCGCGGCGGCGACGCCGTTC
>JAVHVB010000400.1:0-6832 GCA_032160775.1 Pseudonocardiales bacterium
TCGGCGGCGACGAACGGGCCGTGCGTGCGCGCGTAGCGCGAGACCAGATCGCCCAGCGGATCGCGCACCGGCTCGGTGAACGCCTCGGGGACGCCGACCGGCAACGCCGCACCGAGTGCGTCGCGGACCCGGCCGGCGTCCTCGATGGCCAGCCACCGTTCCGCTCCCGCGACGCGGACGCGGATCGCCCGCCGGGTTTCTTCGAGCAGCGCGAGATCCTGCGGCGTGGCGCCGCGGGCCAGCGCCTCGGCCGTCGTCAGGTCACCGACCGAGCGGAGCAGATCGTGCACGGCGTCGGCGCCTCGTGCGTGCCGGTCGGGCGCGAGCCGGGAGATTTCTGCCTCGACTTCGGCAATGGCGTCGACGTCGAGCAGCTCACGCAGGTCGGTGGCACCGAGCAGTTCGGCGAGCATCGCGGTGTCGAGCGACAGCGCCTGGGCGCGCCGCTCGGCAAGCGGTGCGTCGCCCTCGTAGATGAACATGCCGACGTAGCCGAACAGCAGGGACCGGGCGAACGGCGAAGCGGCGGGCGTCTCCACCTCGACGAGGCGCACCGAGCGTGCGGCGAGATCGCGCATCAGCGCGGTCAGC
Organism: Pseudonocardiales bacterium; assembly: GCA_032160775.1. Lineage (GTDB taxonomy): Bacteria > Actinomycetota > Actinomycetes > Mycobacteriales > Jatrophihabitantaceae > Jatrophihabitans. The sequence continues at coordinate 592 of JAVHVB010000400.1, forward strand.
CCGGGAAGGTCGAACACGTCCTGCAGGCATTCACGCATCGCCTCGAGGACCACCGGGAAGTCGCCGTATTCGCTGGCCACCTGGAGCAGTTGGTTGGCACGTTGCCGCTGCTGCCACAGCGGCGTGCGGCGGCGCGGGTCGCGGCGGGGCAGCAGGAGGGAGCGAGCGGCGCATTCGCGGAACCGGGACGCGAACAGCGCCGAGCCGCCGACCTCCGCGGTGACGATCGCCTCGATCTCGTCCGGCTCGAACACCGCGATCTCGCCGCCGGGTGGGTCGATCTCGGTGTCCGGCAGCCGCACGACGATGCCGTCGTCGGAGTGCATGGACGAGACCTCGAGGCCGTGCCGCTCGCGCAGCCGAGCCGCGATGGCGAGCGCCCATGGTGCGTTGACCGGCGCGCCGAACGGCGAGTGCACCACCAGTCGCCAGTCGCCGAGTTCGTCGCGGAACCGCTCGACGAGGATCGTCCGGTCGTCGGGGACCTGATTGGTGGCCGCTCGCTGCTCGGCGAGGTAGGCCAGCAGGTTCTCGGTCCCCCAGTCGTCCAGGCCGGCGGCGCGGGCGCGCGCCGCCGCCGCGTCCGGCGTGGCGGTGGAGACCTCCCGCAGGAAGGCGCCGAGCGCGCGGCCGAGTTCGGCCGGCCGGCCGGGCGCGTCGCCCTTCCAGAACGGCATCCGGCCGACCTCGCCCGGCGCCGGAGTCACCAGCACGCGGTCGTGCGTGATGTCCTGGATGCGCCACGAGGAAGACCCGAGCAGGAACACGTCGCCGACCCGCGACTCGTAGACCATCTCTTCGTCGAGTTCGCCGACCCGGCGGCCCGGCCCCTCCGCCCCGGCGAGGAACACGCCGAACAGGCCGCGATCGGGGATGGTGCCCCCGCTGGTGACTGCGAGATGCTGCGCGCCGCGCCGGGCGGTCAGCTCGCCGGTGACGCGATCCCAGACCAGCCGCGGACGCAGCTCGGCGAACGCGTCAGAGGGGTAGCGGCCGGCCAGCATGTCCAACACCGCCTCGAGAGCCGCGCGCGGCAGGCCCGCGAACGGCGCCGAGCGCCGCACGAGCTCGTCCACCTCGTCGACCGTGCTCGGCTCGAGCGCGACCATCGCGACGATCTGCTGGGCCAGCACGTCCAGCGGATTGCGCGGGTAGCGCATCGATTCGATCGCGCCGGCGCGCATCCGCTCGGCGACCACTGCGCACTCGACGAGGTCGCCGCGGAACTTCGGGAAGATCACCCCGCGCGACACCGCGCCGACCTGGTGCCCGGCGCGGCCCACGCGCTGCAACCCGGCCGCGACCGACGGTGGTGACTCGACCTGCACCACGAGGTCGACCGCGCCCATGTCGATGCCGAGTTCGAGCGACGAGGTCGCGACCACCGCGGGGATGCGGCCGGCCTTGAGGTCCTCCTCGACGAGGCTGCGCTGCTCGCGCGACACCGAACCGTGATGCGCTCGCGCCACCACAACCTCGCCGGCCGGGTGCCCAGCGCCGGACTGGGCCATCACCTGCGCCGGCAGCGCACCGGATTCCAAGCGCAGTCCCGCGCGCTCGCTCGCCAACTCGTTCAGCCGGGCGGTCAACCGCTCGGCGAGCTTGCGTGAATTGGCGAACACGATCGTCGACCGATGCGTTTCGACCAGGTCGAGCACCCGCTCCTCGACGTGCGGCCAGATGGACGCGCGCCGCTGGGCGCCGGCAGCCGAGCCGGTGAGGTCGTCGATCGGCTCGCCGAGCGCCGACATGTCCTCGATGGGGACGACGACCTCCAATTCGAAGGTCTTGGTGGCCGGCGGCTGGACGACGGTGACCGGCCGCCCGCCGGCGAGGAAGGTCGCGACCTCGTCGACCGGGCGCACTGTCGCCGACAGCCCGATGCGCTGTGCCGGCTGCTCCAGCAGCGCGTCGAGCCGCTCGAGGGACACCGCGAGGTGGGCGCCGCGCTTCGTCGAGCAGACCGCGTGCACCTCGTCGACGATCACCGTCTCGACCGCGCGCAACGACTCGCGCGCGGCCGATGTGAGCAGCAGGAACAGTGACTCGGGCGTGGTGATCAGGATGTCCGGCGGCCGGCGGTTGAACGCACGGCGCTCCTCGGCGGGGGTGTCACCCGAGCGCATCCCTACGGTGATGTCCGGCGGCGGCTCGCCGAGCCGCGCGGCAGCCTGCCGGATGCCGGCGAGCGGGGCCCGCAGGTTTCGCTCGACGTCGACCGCGAGCGCTTTGAGTGGGCTGACGTAGAGCACCCGGCACCGGCGCAGCGGGTCGGTCGGCGTCGGTTCGGCGGCGAGTTGGTCGAGGGCGGAGAGAAACGCCGCGAGGGTCTTGCCGGACCCCGTCGGCGCGACGACCAGAGTGTGCTCACCTCGCGCGATGGCCTCCCACGCACCGAGCTGCGCGGGGGTGGGCGCGTCGAAGGCGCCGTCGAGCCACGCCTGGGTCGCGGCGGCAAATGACGGCATGCCGTCAGTGTGCCCCTGCCCTACGACACGAACTGCTCGCCCGGACCCTCGCCCGGGGCGTCGGGGTGCGCGGACGCCGCGCGGAACGCGTCCTGGAGGGTCTGCAGGGCCACGGACAACGGCTCCCAGCGGTCGCCCAGATCGGTGCGGGCGGCGGCGAGCAAGCCGGCGAGCGCGTTGATCAGGTGGCGGGCCTCGTCCATGTCGAGGTCGGGCTCGCGGCCGGGCGCCAGGCCGAGGCGATCGGCCGCCGCGTTGAGCAGGACGAGCGCCGCCCGGCTGATGACCTCGGCGGCCGGTACCGACGCCAATTGCACAGGGTCGTCCAGCGAGGCGAACCCGCGCGCCGGCAGCGGGATCGCGTCCAGCGGGTGCTCGGGCGCGGCGCTGCCGGGAATTCCGGGCTCCGCGGCAGCGTTGGCAGCGGGCGCGGGGTTTGGGGTGTGCTTCGCCACGCTGTTACCCTGTCATTGCGACCAGCCCCCGCCCTCGGCGGGGGTGTGCAAGCGGAAGCCCAGTGCCTCCCACCCGAGCCGTCGAAATGACGAGCCGGGTCCGGTCCCCGATGCCTGGCCGGCAGGCCGTGCATCGGTGTCGCCTCCGGGCGACTTCGGACCGGTCGGACCGCGGCCCCGTGCGCACAAGCGCAGCGGGGCCGTTTGCACTGTGCGAGCAGAACAGCGGGACGGACCTACTTCGCAGCAGATCAACGAAATCGACCGTAGGAGGTCCCATCAGTTCCGAACCGAGGATCAACGACCGGATCCGCGTGCCAGAAGTACGGCTCGTCGGGCCAGAGGGCGAACAGGTCGGCATCGTGCCGATCGGCAAGGCCCTCGAACTCGCAGCCGAGGCCGACCTGGATCTCGTCGAGGTCGCCCCGATGGCGCGACCGCCCGTCTGCAAGCTCATGGACTACGGCAAGTTCAAGTACGAGAGCGCGCAGAAGGCGCGTGAGGCCCGGCGCAACCAGGCCCTCACCGTCATCAAGGAGATGAAGCTCCGCCCGAAGATCGACTCGCACGACTACGAGACCAAGAAGGGTCACGTCGAGCGGTTCCTTCGGCAGGGCGACAAGGTCAAGGTCACGATCATGTTCCGCGGACGCGAGCAGTCCCGCCCCGAGTTGGGGTTCCGACTGCTTCAGCGCCTGGCAGAGGACATCGGCGAGCTCGGTTTCGTCGAGTCGTCGCCCAAGCAGGACGGGCGCAACATGGTCATGGTCGTCGCACCGCACCGCTCTGCCAAGACAAGCCGCGTCACCCGGGTCACCCCGGAACCCGACGTCGTCGAATAGCAACGAGAAGGATCATCCGATGCCCAAGAACAAGACGCACAGCGGCATGAAGAAGCGCGTCAAGGTGACCGGCCGGGGCAAGCTGCTCGCCCAGCGCGCCGGCCTGCGCCACAACTTCGAGCACAAGTCGTCCACGTACACCCGGCGGTTGTCCGGCACCACCGAGGTGTCGCCCGCCGACGCGCCGCGCATCAAGCGGCTGCTCGGCCGCTGATCCCAGCCTTCCCGCCCTCCCGCCGCCCGCACTCGTGGACGGCCCGATAGCAAGGACCTAACCGTGGCACGCGTCAAGCGGGCAGTGAATGCCCACAAGAAGCGCCGGAGCACCCTCGAGGCCGCATCCGGATACCGGGGCCAGCGCTCGCGGCTCTACCGCAAGGCCAAGGAGCAGCTGCTCCACTCGGCGACCTACCAGTACCGCGACCGCAAGGACCGCAAGGGCGACTTCCGTCAGCTCTGGATCACCCGCATCAATGCGGCGGCCCGCGCAAACGACATGACCTACAACCGGTTCATCCAGGGCCTGCGGCTCGCCGGCGTGACGGTCGACCGCAAGGTGCTGGCCGACCTCGCAGTGAACGATTCGCCGGCCTTCGCCGCGCTCGTCGAGGTCGCCCGGGCAGCCGTCGCGGCCGAGGGCATCGGCGGCGCGCCCGCCCAGTCGCCGGCTGCGTAGCGCTGCTCGCCAGCAGCAACGCCCGGCTCGCCGCCGCGCGCCGTCTCACCCGACGGCCCGCGCGGCGCGAGGCCGGGCGTTTTCTCGTCGAGGGCGCGCAAGGTGTGCGCGAGGCGCTCGCCGCAGGCGCCGTCGTCGAGCTGTTCGCCACCGCCGAGGCGATGCAGCGGTATCCGGAGCTCGCGGCGGATGCGGCCGAGATCTCCGGCAAGGACGCGGCCGCGCTGTCTGAAACTGTGACGCCGCAAGGGCTCGTAGCGGTGTGCGAGCTGCGCCAGCCGGCGATTGCCGAGCTGACCGATCCGCAGTTGCTCGTGGTGCTCGTCGCGCCGAATGACCCGGGCAATGTCGGGACGATCATCCGCACCGCTGACGCGGCCGGCGCCGACGCCGTCGTGCTCGACGGGGGAGTGGACGCCTACAACGGCAAGGCCGTGCGGGCGTCGGCCGGCAGCCTGTTCCACCTGCCGATCGTCACGGCCACTGCCGAGGACGTCGTCGCGCTGCCCGGGGTGACGTCGTTCGCGACGAGCGGGGCGGGTGCCGCGTCGCTGGACGAGCTGATCGACTCGGGCGCGCTCGCTGCCCCGTCCGCGTGGCTGTTCGGGACGGAGGCGCACGGCCTGCCGGCGTCTGTGCTGGACACCGCTGATCACACCGTGCGCGTGCCGATCTACGGCCGCGCGGAAAGTCTCAACCTCGCGGCCGCCGCCGCGGTGTGCCTGTACGCGAGCGCCCGCGCCCAACGCACCTGACCGGGCGACGACGCCGCGCGAGGAAACGCGGCGCGATATCGGGTTCGGTTGTCCACAGGCTGGACGCGGTGCTGGTCGAACCAGTTGGCGCGCTGACACGATCCGTTCGTGGGTAGCCGGAATCTCACGATTGCCATGATTTTCTCGTTCGTCGCTGCGTGCACGAGCGACGTGTCGCGGCCAGCACCGTCGCCGACACCGACCAGCCAGCCGACGACGAGCGCGACCACCGTGTCCCCGTCGCCATCACCCTCGCCGAGCCGAACCGGCCCGCTGACCACCGGCCCCAACGTCCGCCCCGGCGAAAAGCCGCCCGAGTACCCAGACCTCGCACGAAAGCACACCACCAGGGGCGCACGCGCCTTTGCCCGCTACTTCTATCGGGCGCTCGACTGGGGGTATGCGACGAACGACGAATTTTTGGTCTCGCGACTCAGCATGCCAACCTGCTCGGCCTGCCGTCGTTATGTTCGTGGCCTTCGCGGCGTCCGAGCTCGCCCGGGCGCAGTGGTTGTTGGTGGTCGTATTCGGCTGGAATCAGCATCGATCTTTACCGGCGTGATCGACCTCAACGCCGAATTCGCAGTCGATGTTGTGTTTGACGAGCAAGCGGTCGTCCTGCGTCAGCCAGGTGCAGAGCCGAAGATGCTCGCTCCAGCCGTTATGCATTTTCACTCGCTCGCCTTTTTGGCGTGGAGGAACAAAGCATGGGCTCTTGTCGAAGTGACGGACAAAGAATGAAGAAGGCACTTGTAACACTTCTCGCGGCAGTCCTTTCGCTAGCGGTCCTGCCCGACGAGAACGTGAGTGCGAGACCCCAACCGGGAGGTCATGCTTCAGGTGAGACGTTGCCCGGTGGATTTGGCGCCAGTATCAACAACCATCACCCGGGTGGGCACGAAGGCGGTTCTGGCATTCCACGTCAAGTACCCCCGATCATCGAAACAATTGACTGCGGCCCGCCGAGCGTGGTCACCCGGCCGATGCCGCTCACCGATCCGAACTGCACTGAGGCGCGTCTCATGTGCGACGCCGAATCCACCGC
>JAVHVB010000401.1:0-9741 GCA_032160775.1 Pseudonocardiales bacterium
AGGGGCTCGAATGGGACGCGGTGTTCCTCGTCGGGCTCACCGATTCGACGTTGCCGATCCAGCACGCCACCACACCGGAGCAACTGGCCGAGGAGCGGCGCCTGCTCTACGTCGGCATCACCCGGGCGCGCGAGCGGCTCGCCCTGTCCTGGGCGCTCGCCCGCAGCCCGGGGCAGCGCCGCGGCCGGCGGCCTAGCCGGTTCCTCGACGGGTTGCGGCCGATGGGCGAGGCGCGGCCGCGCGCGAAGACGAAGCGCGTCGCCCCCGAGGCCGAGGACGCCGAGTTGTTCGGCCGGCTCCGGGTCTGGCGCAAGGCGCAGGCCGAGGCGCAGAGCGTCCCCCCGTACGTGATCTTCAGCGACGCGACCCTGGTGGCCATCGCCGACTCGCGGCCGGCCAGCCGCGCCGACCTGTCGCGCATCTCCGGGGTCGGGCCGACGAAGCTCGAGCGCTACGCCGACCCGCTGCTCGAGGTGCTCGGCGGCGCCGACCCGGCCGCGGTCACGCCGGTCGAAGTGCCCTGATCGCCCGCGCGCCGGTGCGGTAGCGGGCGGCGCGCGGCGGGCTCCGCCCCGTCCAGCGTGTCCATCGCTTCCGGTTCGCGCACCAGCAGCGCGACCAGCCCGGCCAGCCCGACGAGGGCCACCGCCGCGAGCAGCGCCACGGCGAGCCCGTCGCGGAACGCGTCGAGGAAGTTCACCGGGATGGAGTCGAGCGAGAACGATCCGCTGCCGCCGCCGGTCTCGAGGATCTTGAGGATCGCCTGCCTGGCGCCCTTCCCGAACAGCGGGCCGGTGAACGTCTGGTTCACCTCGGACACGAGCCGCGCGTTGACGATCGCCCCGAGCGCGGCCACGCCGACGACGGCGCCCAGCTGGCGCGCGGTGTTGGTGGCCGAGGCGGCGACGCCGGAGTGTTCGGCCGGGATGTGCGAGAGCACCGCCGAGGTCAGTGGCACCACCGTGATGCCGAAGCCGAGCCCGGCGAGCGCGAGCGCAACGGCCAGGATCAGGAACTGCGGCGTCGACACCGCGCCGTCCTTCGGCACCGGCAGCCGGGTGATCTCTGTGCGGGCGATCGCGATGCCGGCGGCGGCGAGCGCGCAGCCGGCGATCATCGGTTGCCGCGAGCCGAGCCGCGCCACCCAGGGGCCGGCGAGTAGCCCGCCGACAACGATCGCCAACGCCATCGGGGCGAACATGCCGGCCAGCTTCCAGCCGGAGAACTGCAGCGCGACGTCGAGATAGAGCGCGGTGAGGAAGAAGATCGCGAAGACACCGAAGTACACGGCGAAGGCGGCGAACAGCGCGACCTTCACGATCGGTGGCTTGAGGTAGCGCGGGTCGAGCATCGGCGAGCGCGAGCGCTTCTCGACCGGGACGAAGCCGATGAGGCAGAGACCGCCGACCACGAACAGGGCGATGATCCACCACGTGCCGTAGCCCTGGTATTCGCCGGAGATCGACGCGAAGACCAGGCTGAAGATGCCGCCGGTGCCCAGGACGAAGCCGGGCAGGTCGAGCCGGCCGGGTGCCGGGTCCTTGCTGTCCGGGACGAACTTCCACACCGCGACGCCGAGCACGATGCCGAGCGCCAGGTTGAACCAGAACACCAGCCGCCAGCCGTCCAGGCCGACCAGCAGACCGCCGATCACCGGCCCGAGAGCCAGGGCCAGCCCGGACACCGCCGACCAGACGCCGAGCGCACGGGCCCGCTCCCGCCGGTCCGGGTACAGCTGGCGGATCACCGACAGGGTGCCCGGCTCGGACGCGGCGGCGCCGATGCCCATGACTGCGCGGCCGCCGATCACCATCGACACACCGGGCGCGACGGCGCACATGACCGACCCGGCGCAGAACACGACGATGCCGCCGAGCATCACCCACTTGCGGCCCCACCGGTCGGCGAGCGAGCCGCCGATCAGCATCAGGCTGGCGAACACCAGGGCGTACGCGTTGATCACCCACTGCAGCGGGATCACGCCGGCCGAGACGTCGGACTCGATGTCGCCGAGCGTGACGCTGACGATCGTCGTGTCGAGGAAGGTCAGGAACAGGACCGCGAGCACGGTCGTCAGCGCCGCGCGGCGCGACACGGTGGAGCCCCGCGCGGTCATCTGCGACACGACATGGAACGCCCGGTCAGCCGTGCAGCGAGGTGATCGACTTGTCCTTGCAGGCCGGCGGTGCGGTGCCCTCGAGGTTCAGCAGGCTGCAGAAGGTCTGCGCGGCGACCTTCCAGTCGCCGTGCACGCGGACGGCGTAGCCGTGCGTTCCGGGCAGCAGCGTCGTCTTGCCGCTGTAGATCGTGAAGGTGACCCGGGCGAGGTCCTTGTCGACCAGCTTCACCGCACTGACCTTTGCGGTGATGTCGACCGCCGACGGCGAGTTGCTCTCCGTCCGAAGCGTCGAGCGGAAGGTCTCGCCGTGCTGCAAGACCTTAACCGACTTCCCGAGCGGCGTGGTCGTGTCGTAGAACGTCTTGTAGGCCTTGGTGACGGCCGCGGTCGTCGCCGCGTCCGCACCCCCGCCGTCCCCGCTCGAGCCGGACGGAGCGGGTGCGCTGCCGTCGCCGCCTGAACTCGAGCAGCCGGCCAGCGCCGTCGCCAGGACCAGGCCTGTGCTCAGCGCCGTGCGCCGGATCGGAATACCCATAGGGGTGAGCCTCCTCGCGTTGTCATCGCCATGGTGCTCAACGTCGCGGCCGCCGAGTGGTTTCTATCGTGTCGTCCAGACCTGCTGTGGGACATTGGCCCGAATAAATGCCTTGCGGCAATGTTTTACGCGCCGATAGCCTGCACCCACAGACCCGAACCGTGCCTGCGCTGCCGCGCGTGCACATCGAAGAGAGAGGGGGTGGCCCCGATGGAGATCACCATGACCTGGACGGCGGCCGCCGCGCGCCTGCGCGCCCCCTCGCTCGTGCCCACCCACAACTCCATCACGCCGCTCATGCCGAATGACGTTCCGGCGACGGCGCGGCCGGCCGGCGCTGTCGGCTTCGGCGCAGCCAAGCAGGGCGCTCCACCTCGAGGTAATCCACGCTGACGACAGTCAGCATCCGGACCCCTCGAGGCCGCGGCTCCCAGTTTGGGAATCGCGGCCTCACTGTTTTTCCGCCAAGCGACATGCGTTTCGAACAGCACCGTGCTCGACCACAACTCAATCCGCCCGACCGAACCAGCCCACTACCCGCGAGAAGGAGGTGACCCGACGTGTTGACCGATGCAACCGGCGTGCTCGTGCTCGATCCGATCGGGATCGAGCCGTTGGACCCGCTGTCCAAGGAGTGTCCGGAGGATCTGCCCTGCCGCGTGCAGGACGGTGAGCTCTGGTTCGCTGACACTCCCGCCCAGCTCGAGGTCGCCAAGGGGTTCTGCCGGGAGTGCCCGGCGCGCCTGGCGTGCCTCGCCGGCGCCATCGAGCGCCGCGAGCCGTGGGGCGTCTGGGGCGGCGAGATCTTCGAGCGGGGCGCGATCGTGGCGCGCAAGCGTCCGCGTGGCCGCCCCCGCAAGCAGGACGTCGCCGCATGAAAAGACGAGCGAACGCTCACCTCCGCTTCGCGCGCCAAGCATCGTGCGCGGAGGTACGCGTAGCACCGGCACCGTCGCCTTCGACGGCCTGCCGGAACAGTTCCACAACCAACTTTCATCTGCTGAGGAGCATCAAGATGCATTCCATGCATGAAGCGCTCGCGCGTGACCGAATGCGCGAGCACGAGAACCGATCGCGTCAAGGCCGGCAGACGGCTGCGGCGCGCGAACTCGCCGCCGCACGGCGCTGGCACCGGGTTTCGCTGCACGCTCGTGCGGCCGAGGCCCGCCACGCCCGTCGGGCGAGCCGCGCTCCGGTCCGCTGACCAATCCCCGATTCGGGAGTTTCTTGATCGCCAGCCGATCAGGAAACTCCCGAATCGTCGTTAATCACCACCACTGACTGTCGAGCTTGGCCTCGATCGCCCGGACGTAGCGCCGCGTGCACTCGGCACACACCCATCGGGTGCGGTGGCCGGCGCTCGTCTCGACGACGTCGGCGCACCAGCCGAGCGGCGGGTCGCCGTCCGTCGCGGGGTCGGCGGCCCGGCCGCACAGCGAGCAGACTGCGTCCACACCGCCATTTCACTCCGCGAAGATCGCAAGGTAAAGCAACCTGGACGTTCGGGTACGGCGAGTGGCGACTAATGGCGCATATGCACGGTAATCACCACAGAGCCATCGACCGTTCGAAGATGCCGGCGAGGTCGTCGGCGGTGACCGCTCGCGGCGCCGTGGCAAGCAGCCGCTGCTGTTTGAGCGCGCCGTCGACCAGTTCGTCGACGTCGCCGGTCCCGAAACCGACCGCGGCCACGCCGCCTGGCAGCCCGATGTCGCGCATCAACCGGGTCAGCACCGCGGGCAGCGTGCCGTCACCGGATTCCACGTCGGTGGCGGGCTCGAGCAGGTGCGCGGCACGCAGATGCCGGTCCGGCGAGGCCGGGAAGGTGAACCGGAAGGCCTCCGGGGCGGTCAGGGACACCGCCATCCCGTGCGGGACGAGCGGGTCGTCGCCCGGGTAGCCGGCCGGGTGGTAGGCGTGCGCCTGCCCGGCGATCGGGTAGGCGTTCGCGTGCGGGATGTGCACTCCGGCGTTGCCGAAGCCCAGGCCGGCGAACGTGGCGGCCAGCGCCATGTCGCGGCGGGCGTCCAGGTCGTCGCCGTGCGCAACCGCGCGGCGGAAACTGGTGGCGAGTAGCGCGAGGGCCCGCTCGGACCACATGTCGGACACCGGGTTCGCGCCGCAGTACGGCACGCGCTCGTCGGGCCGCTTGCGCGGCACGGCGGTGTAGGACCGGGCGGTGTAGCTCTCCAGCGCGTGACAGAGGATGTCCATGCCCGCCGAGGCGGTGACCATGGGCGGCTGGGTGAGCGTCAGGGTGGGGTCGACGACCGCCAGGGTCGGCCGGAGCCGGGCGTGGCTGATCCCGCTCTTGACCCGCTGAGCGATTACGTCGAGAACGCAGACCGTCGTGCTCTCCGAGCCGGTTCCCGTCGTCGTCGGCACCGCGACGAGCGGGTGCAGCGCGTGGACCGGGTCGAGCCCACCGCCGACCGGCGCGTTCACGTAGTCCAGCAGTTCGCCCGGGTTGGTGAGCAGCAGGTTCACGGCCTTGGCCGTGTCGATGCTCGACCCGCCACCCACCGCGACGAAGGCGTCCCACGGCCCGTTGGCGCGTGCCCAGTCGATAGCCGCCTGCATGCTCGCGTCGGTCGGCTCCACGCGGACGCCGTCGAAGATCTCGGCGACCACGTCGAACCGGCCCATCTGCTCGGCCACCCGCTGCGGCAGCCCGGTCGCCGCAACGCCGGCATCGGTGATCACCAGTGCGCGGCGGGCGCCGAGTTGCGCGAGGTCGTAGCCGATCTCGTCGGCCGCCCCGTCGCCGAACTTCAGCGCTGGGGCGCCGTAGGTGAAGACCGACTCGGCCGGCGCCGCTTGCGTGGTTCCGCCTGTCATGCGGCGCCCTCGTCGGCGAAGCCGGGCTGCCACTTCTCGGCCATCGCCCGGTAGGGGACGGTCGCGCCGAGCTGGCAGAGCACGCCGATGGAACCGAGCGTCACCCGGTGGATGAGCAGATAGGACGGCGGCAGGTTGAGCAACCGGCCGATCTGCGCCTCCTCGCGGCGCGGATCGCCGATCCGGGCCGCCTGGTGCCGCATCCAGCGCCGGCTGAAGGTGAACACGGGCTCGCGCAACGGGTCGGCGGCCGGGCCGAGGTAGGTCATGATGTCCTCGCCGGTGACCTTGATGCCGGGCCGGACGAAGCCGAGTTCGCGCATCAGCTCGAGAACGCCCGCCGCGTCGCCGTCGACGGTGAGTCGCGACAACCGGCCGAGAGGAGCCGGGATCCCGCCGGGCAGCCGGGCGACGGCGCCGAAGTCGACGACGCCGAGCCGGCCGTCGGCGAGCATGCGGAAGTTGCCCGGATGCGGGTCTGCGTGCAGCAGCCCGGCGCGAGCCGGTGCGCACAGGTGCAGCAGCGCGAGCAGGGTGCCCGCCTGGTCACGTTCCTCGGTGGTGCCGCTGGCGATGATCGAGGACAGCGGCCGTCCCTCGATCCACTCGCTGACGATCACCTTGGGGGCGCTGGCGACAACCCGGGGAACCGCGATCTGCGGGTCGTCGACGAACTCGGCCGCGAAGGCCCGCTGCGCGTCGGCCTCGAGGGTGTAGTCGAGTTCTTCGAGCACCCGCTCCTTGATCTCGGCGAGCAGGGGCTTCACGTCGAGGCCGGGCGAGATGCGCGCGAACAGCCAGGCGAGCCGGCTGAGCTGGGTGAGGTCGGCCATCAGCGCAGGGCCGGCCCCGGGGTACTGCAACTTGACCGCCACCACGCGGCCGTCGCCCCAGACGGCCTTGTGCACCTGGCCGATGCTCGCGGCGGCGGCAGGCGTGTCGTCGAATTCGCGGAACCGGTCGGGCCAGCGCTTGCCGAACTGCTCGTCGAGCACCCGGTGCACCGTCGTCACCGGCATCGGAGGCGCGGCCTCTTGCAGCCTGGTCAGCGCCTCGCGGTACGGGGCGGCGCTCTCTTCGGGCAGGGCGGCCTCGAACACCGACAGCGCCTGGCCGAGCTTCATCGCTCCGCCCTTGAGCTCGCCCAGCACGGTGAACAGCTGCTCAGCGGTCCGGGCTTGCAGGTCGGCGGTCACCTCCTCGGCCGACTTGCCGGTCATCCGGCGGCCCAGGCCCATCGTCGCGCGGCCGGCGACGCCGAGGGGGAGCGAGGCGAGCTTCGCGGTCCGGGCCGCGCGCCGCTGCGGGATCTCGTCCTTGGCGCGGCCGCGCCGCCCAGCCCCTCCGTCGTCGGTCACGGGGCCATTCTGCCCATCGCGTCAGGATCGCCGCTCAGCAGAGGTCGAGCAGCCGCAGTCCGGGTGCGGCGGCCAGCTGCGCCGGCGCAGTCGCCAGTCCGGCAGATGCAGCTCGATGGTGCCCTCGAGGCTGGCCGGTTCGTCCCCGTCGAGGAAGGCCAGCACCTGCTGCGCGGCGACTCCGGCGACGATCGTGGCGAGCGCGGCGGCAGAGGCCGGACCGTACCGCCCCTGGACGGTGAGCTGGACCGCGAGCGCGGACCAGGCCGGGTCGCGGTCGCGCCGGTGCAGATCCGCGCACCGCAGGCAGCTGGTCAGCCCGGGCAGCACCAACGGCCCGACGACACCGGACTCCAGGCCGAGCGACACCGTCAGGTACGGGTTGTCGGCGGCATGCAGGGCGATGTGCCGCTCGTCCGGAACCGGCCCGTCCACTGCGAGGACGGTGAGCAGCGGACGCTCACCGAGCGGCAGCGGCGCGGTGTCGATCTGTGGCGCCACGCGGCGCAGGGCGCGCTCGGTCGCGACCGGCAACAGATCGCCCTCGTCGGCCATGCTGATGCCGCCCGGAGCCACCTGATGGAGCCGTGCCACCCCGTCGGCCGCGCAGTGCACCCGGCCGACCCCGGCCGCGGCCAGCACGACGGCGAGCTGGGTGGCGACCCGGCTGCGACCGGAGACCTCGACGGTCGCGGCCCGTCGGGCCCGGAGCAGTTCGGCGGCCCGGGTGCCGTGCCGGACGGCCAGGGAGGCGAGCTCGCCGGCGAGCCGCGGTTCGGGCGGGGTGCGCAGGCGCGCGTCGTCGTGCTCGGACCGCGGCCAGAGAAACCCCGCCTCGGCGAGCTCGGCCAGCGCGGCGCGGCTGCGCTCATCGATCGGCGCCGGCGCCTCGGGAGGCAGCTGCGGCGACGAGACCCGGCGGGCGAGCGCGGTCGGCAGCCCGTCGACGACGACGGCCCGGCCGCCGAGTTCGAGGTGCACGGACTCCGGCGAGCGCCACAGCAGCCGGGTCGCCGGCCCGAGACCGAGTTCACCGGGCGTCTGTCGGGTGCTCACCGGCCCACCGTGGCACACCGGGCGGAGCCGGCGACCGGTTGTCCACAGGTAGCGTTTCGCCCGCTATGCGCCCATCGCGCCATCGGCCCCGTCTAAACGCGCGGTGGCCGGACGGTAACCCTGAAGTGAATGTCCACACCTGTGGAGGGCCCTGTGCACGGGGCCGGCCGACGTCCGGACAACTCGGTCAATCGTCGGTCGCGGGTGGCTCGGCGTCCAGCCCGCTGAGGTCGTCCGGGGCGCTCATCTCGTCGAGCCGCTCGCCGAAGCCGAGCGGGTCGTCGAGATCGTCGGCCGACGGCAGCAGATCGGGGTGCGACCAGATGGCGTCCCGGCCGGAGACGCCACGCCGCTCGGTGACGCTCCACCAGAGCGCCGCGGCTTCCCGCAGCCGCCGTGGGCGCAGTTCCAGCCCGACCTGGGTGGCGAACGTCTGCTCGGCCGGCCCGCGGGTGGCCCGCCGCCGGCGGGACGCCTCCCGCAGCGCGTCGCCGCCGCCCATCCGGTCGCCCGCCGCCGCGGCGACCACGGTGTCCACCCAGCCCTCCACGAGGGCGAGCAGGGTCTCCAGGCGGCGCAGGGCGATCTCCTGCTCCGGGGTCTGCTGCGGGGCGAACACGCCCCCGGTCAGCGCCTCTTGCACGCTCTCCGGGTTCATCGGGTCGACGCCCTGCACCGCACTCTCGATCGCGCCCATGTCCACGCTGATGCCACGCGCGTAGGTCTCCACCGTGTCGAGCAGCCGCTGCCGCAGCCACGGCACGTGCGCGAACAGCCGTTGGTGCGCCGCCTCGCGCAGCGCCAGATAGAGCCGGATCTCCTCGGCCGGTCGTTCCAGACCCGCGCCGAACGCGGCCACGTTCTGCGGGACCAGCGCGGCGACCCCGATCGGGCCGAGCGGGATGCCGATGTCGGTGGCCGAGACGACCTCGCCGGCCAGGCCGCCCAGACCCTGGCCCACCTGGGCGCCGAACATCACGCCGCCGATCTGGTTCATGATTCCGGTGAGCGGGTTGTCGGGGCCGGCGCCGAGCGCCTGCAACTGCTCGGCCGGGATCGCCTCGGCCATGGCCGCCACGACGCGGGAGGCGACCGGGTCGCACAGCGAGGTCCAGACCGGCAGGGTGCGCTCGAGCCATTCGAGCCGGGTCCACGCCTCGATGCTGCGCACGCCGGAGGGCAGATCGCTCACGTCGTCGAGCCACAGGTCGGCCAGCCGGATCGCGTCCGCGGTGCCGGAGCGGTCGGCCGGGCTGACGCTGGTGCTCGCGCCGGCGAGCGTCTGGCGCGCCAGCTGCTTCGCCAGATCCCAGTTGACCGGGCCGCCGGTCCAGGCGAGCAGCCGTTGCAACTCGGCGAACAGCGGGATCTGCCCGGCCGGGTTGTTGGGGTCCGACGGGTCGCCGCCGAGCCCGAAGCCGAACGGCAGATTCGTCATTGCGCACCAGCTCCGTCGTGGTCCTCTTGGGTTCGCACTCCCACGGTAGTAGCGACGAACCACGGCCGTCGCTGGTTCCGGTCGCAGGCCCGCGTTGCGCCGAGGGCGAACGGCTTCGCGGGGGTAGCTTCGGCGCTGTGGGTTGGGCGGTCTGGTTGTCGATTCCCGTTGCCGCGACGCTGCTGGCGGCGACGGGCTCGTGGCTGCGCGCCCGGCCGAAACGGGCGCCGAGCACCGACGAGGCCGTCCGTGCGCACGACGAGTATCTCCACGCGCTCGTCCAGACGGCGCGGTCCAAGGACCGCGGCCGGACCGGCGACTGACCGCCCGCTCAGTACCAGCCGTTACCCTGACGAACCGTGCCTTCGGTTGACCGCGTGCCCGGTGGACGGGCGTT
>JAVHVB010000402.1:0-4127 GCA_032160775.1 Pseudonocardiales bacterium
GGGTCCACGCGAAATCGTGAAGCGCTCTCTGCGGAGCGATTTCGTGGGGTGCTCATGCCACTGGCTCGGGTGCGGGGATCGTTGCCTGTTCGGCCGGCGGCCGGCCGGCGGTGCCGCGGTTGCGCACGCGGCGGAAGATCCGCCACAGCAGCGCAATGCCGAGGACCGTTCCGGCCACAATGGTGATGATCACGCCGATGATGCCGAGTGCTGTGCTGCGCACCCGCATCTGGACTGCGAGGCCGAGCGGGCAGTCCTTGCACGGCGCTTGCAGCAGGACTTCGATCCTGATCAACCCGGACCGCACGCTCGTCGCAGGCACGTGGATCGTCCTGGTCGCGTTCGCCTCGATCTTCTGCACGCCGACCGGATCCGTCTTGAAGCCGGACGTCTGCACCGTGACGATGTTGATGTTCACCCGCACCGCGTACGGCAGATCGTTGGCGATCGTGATCGGAAGAGGTGAATTGTTCGACGCGAGCGTATAGGTGCCGGAAGACGGCTTGACGATGCGCACGCCGGTGGTGATGCGCTCGATCTCTGCGCCGAGCTGTTGCGCATAGGCACTCGCTGCGTCGGCGTTCGACGGATTTCGCCAGGCGGACGATTCTGCGCGTTGAACTGCGGCGGGCAACCCGTCGACCAGTGCGGCCGCCTGCGCATCGCCGTCGGTGTCGAGCAGTGCGCGGATCGTGCGCAGTCCAGGGACCGCAGCGACGGCGGCGATGAACGGAGCAGGTACCTGGCCGATGACGGACGCCTGGACGGGGGCCAGCCGGTCGATTGCGCTGCCCATCAGCCGGCTGTCCGCGACAGCGTCGCCCAAGGCGATCGGCGTGGCGAAGATCGAGCTGCTGGTGTCCTCGATTGTTTGCACGGCCGTCGTGACATCCGGGTCGACGTAACGCGGCGGGGCAATCGTGAGGGCCTGCTCGACATCCGGCTGCTCCGCGACCCGCACGGCGAGTTCGGCCATCAGTGTGGGCAGCGCGCCGGTTCCGTCGCCGCCCGAGGTAATCGCCCGTGCGGCGTACTTCTGGATCGCCGGCATCAACAGCGCCGCGGCCGGCTGCGTGCTGCTGTCGATATGCGCGAGCCCGGGAGCGGGCCCGTTCGACCCGGCGACCCGCAGCGCGCTCGCCTTCAGCAGGATTGTGTTGACCCCGTCGCCCGCCAGTCGTCGCAGCGTTTCCCTACTGACCGTGCCGAGCACGGGCCAACTGATCGTCGAGAGGGACGACCGCCCGGCCAAGGCGCTGCTGACCCGGGGGCTCATCGTGGTCGGCATTGCGGTGGACCAGGAAAGCCCACGCTGAGTCAGTGTCTCGACGTCGGGGTCGGCGTACGGCGTCAGCTGGACGGTAATGCCAGGATCCTCCCGGAGGACCGCGCTCAGCCGGTCGAGCCAGGCTTGCGCTCCGACCTGGCCGACACCCGCAGTGGTCGACCCGTCCGAGGTCTGGACGGTGTACGGCTCGGTGGCCATCACCTCGACCTCGTCGAGCAGCTCGGGGTCGATCACCAGGGTGAGCGGTATTCGATCACCGACTGCTTCGACGACTGCCAGAGCACGGGACAGCCGTCCACCGGCCACCGACGCGGCGAGGTCGTCGTCGGTGAACACGGTCTCGCCGATGAATCGATGCGGTGGCTCGAGCAGAGGCCACACCCAGCTGACCCGGAGCGGCTGCGGCTCGGCATAGAAGATCGGCAGGAAGGTGACGGTCAGGCCGCGGAGCGTGTCCACCCCGTCGACCTCCGTATGGGCACTGAGGATCAACGGGTAGATGAGCGGTTGGCCGGCGTCTGCGCAGATACATACCCCAGAACCGTCGTCGAGGGTGCTCGTGGTGGTGTCGAACTCGACGGTCGTGGGAACACCCGGCAACAGGGTCGGGACCGTCACCGCGGGGTGTGCAGGGACCGGCAGTCCGGCCGACGACGGCACCGGGTTGGCGATGGCCTCGTCCAGCTGGCCCTGGTTGCCGATCGGCGCGCCGCGCTCGCCGATGATCTGGACGTCCGTCATCTCCTTACCGGTGGTGTTCGTCAGCGTCAGGGTGATCTTCAACGGCTGCCGCTCGGTGGTCGGCTGCGGCGTCGACGGGCTCACGCTGTCCACGTGCATGCGGACCAGATTGACCTGACTGTGCCGGGCAACTTGGCGGTCCCTGGCGCCGGCGTCCGTAACAGGGCCGAGCGGGAGGAACAGCACGGCGACGAGGACCGTGCCGGCCCCGCCGAACCACCGCCGCCGATTCACCGGCCTACTCGCTCACGGGCCTCGTCCCTCGGCCCGGCAGAGCTCCTGTGCCCATGGTTGGCTCGCAAGCTCGCTCACGCCGACTCGGCGAGCAGCCGGCCCGCGGTGTCCACCAGGCCACGCTCGTCCGGGTAGGCGAGCTGACCGCGGATGTCCGGCAGCGGGACCCACGCGACCTCGTCCACCTCGACGTCCGCGTCGGAGAGCTCACCGCCTACCCGGCGCATGAGGTAGTGCCGCACGGTCTTGTGGATCCGGCGGCCCTCGGCCACGAACCAGAAGTCGATGACGCCGAGTTCGGCGACGATTTCGCCGGCGATGCCGGTCTCCTCCTCGACCTCGCGCAAGGCAGCCTGCTCGGCGGTCTCGCCGGCCTCGATGTGCCCCTTGGGCAGCGACCAGAGCAGCCGGCCCTGTCGGTCGGTGCGGCCGATCAGCGCGCCGCGCGGCACATCGCCGGCGAGGTCGACGACCAGGCCGCCCGCGCTGAACTCGTCGACCTGGCGCAACCAGCGCTTGTGGCGGCGACGCTTGCGGGCCGGCTTCGGTGACCGCCGCCCGGGTCGCGACTCCGGGCTCTGGGACATGGCCCGATGGTATCTGGCCGCATCGGTAACGTGGCCGACCGTAGAAGGGCTACGTCGATCACATGAACAACCCCGCGGATCTGGTGCCGTTGCCGCCGGGCGCTGTCGCGCTCGGCGAGGCCTTTGCGCGCGCCGGCCACGAGCTGCATCTGGTGGGCGGGCCGGTGCGCGACGCGCTGCTCGGCCGGGCCAGCGACGATCTGGACTTCGCCACCGACGCCCGGCCGGACCAGATCCTGGACCTTGTCACGCCGATGTCGTCCGGCACCTGGACCACCGGCATCGAGTTCGGCACGGTCGGTGCTCAGGTGCAGGGCATGCGCTTCGAGATCACGACGTACCGCGCCGACCGCTACGACCGGCAGAGCCGGAACCCGGAGGTCGCGTACGGCGACTCGCTCGAGGACGATCTGCGCCGGCGCGACTTCACGATGAACGCGATGGCCGTCTCCGTCACCGGCGACCGTGTATTCAACGACCCGTTCGGCGGGCTGGCCGATCTCGCCCGCGGGTTGCTGCGCACCCCGAGCACGCCCGAGGAGTCGTTCGCCGACGACCCGCTGCGCATGCTGCGCGCGGCGCGCTTCGTCTCGACGCTCCAGGTGACGATCGCGCCAGACGTCGAGGCCGCGCTGACCGCGATGGCCGGCGAGCTGGGCCGGATCACCGCCGAGCGGGTGCAGGTCGAGTTGACGAAGCTGCTGCTCGGTGCCGCGCCGCGGCGCGGGCTGGAGGTGCTGGTCGACGCGGGGCTGGCCGACGTCGTCCTGCCCGAGCTGCCGGCGCTGCGGATGGCGGCTGACGAGCACGGGCAGCACAAGGACGTCTACGCACACACCCTGCAGGTCCTCGAACAGGCCATCGACCTCGAGGACGACGGACCCGATCTCGTGCTGCGCTGGGCGGCCGTCCTGCACGACGTCGGCAAACCGAAGACCCGGGAGTTCGTCGAGGGCGGCCGGGTGACCTTCCACCACCACGAGGTCGTCGGCGCCAAGATGGCGCGCAAGCGGCTCAAGCAGCTGCGCTACCCGACGAGCGTGATCGAGGACGTCGCGCAGCTCGTCTTCCTGCACCTGCGCTTCTACGGCTACCGGAGCAGCGACTGGACGGACGCGGCGGTGCGTCGCTACGTCGTGGACGCCGGGCCACTCCTGCCGCGGCTGCACAAGCTCGTGCGCTCGGACTCGACGACGCGCAACCGGCGCAAGGCCGCGGCGCTCTCGGCGGCTTACGACACCCTCGAGGAGCGGATCGCCCAGTTGCGCGAGCAGGAG
>JAVHVB010000403.1:0-5768 GCA_032160775.1 Pseudonocardiales bacterium
GCTCGTCGACCACCTCACCGGCATCCACGCCGATGCCGAGGGGTCGCTGCACGCGCAGTTGCTCGCCTTGCGCCGGGCAAGGGGCGGCACCACGCTCGTCGTGATCACCGGCGAGCTCGAGCGCGCCGACCTGCCGCACGTCGCTGCGCTGCGGCGGCGGTTCGACCGGCTGATCGTGATGTCGATCGACCCGCAGCGACGCCCGCCGGTGAGCTTTCCGGGACTGCGGGTGATCGCGGCGCTGGACGCCGACGAGGCGGGCACCGGCTGGAACCTGCAGGCCCTCGCATGAACGGCCTGCGTCGGCTCGTGCCGTACACGCTGCTGCCGGTGTCCCTGATCGCGTGCGTGCTCGCGAGCGCGCCGTGGCTGCGCGCCTTCCCGGCCGACGTGCTGGCCGTCCCGCTGTTCGGCGCGGCCCTGCTGAGCGTGCTGGCGCCGGTGGTCGTCGTCGGGATCGGCGTGCGGCCGCTGTGGGCGAGCGCGGCGATCGACGCGACGCTGTTCGTGTTCTACGAGCTGCTCGTCACGTTGCGCGCGCCCGGCGCGTTCGACCAGCTCTACACGGGGCTGGTGCACGGGCCGGCCCAGATCCTGTCTTTCGCCCTTCCGTTGATGAGCCCGCGCACGCTGCTCGTCGCACCGGTGGCGCTGTGCTGGCTGACCGGCGCCATCGTCGGCGAGTGCCTGGCGCGCGGCTGGCAGTCGGTGCTGCCCTACCTGACGACAATCGTCACGTTCGGGCTCGCGTACGCCGCCACTGCCCGCGCGGTGACCGACGCCGACCACGGGCGCCGCTACGACACCCTGCTCGCCGCGACGCTGCTCGTCGCACTGCTGCTGCTGCGCGCGGCGCAGGCCTGGGTCGTGCAGGACGAGAGCGCCGAAGCCAGCCAGCCCGAGGGCGTCCTGCCGATCCGCGGGCTCGCGTTCGGGGCGGCGCTCGCCCTTGCCGTCGCCGCGCTCGCCGCGGCCACGGTGCAGGCGCCGGCCTTCACCGCGCGGGCAGTCACCCCGGCCCGCGTCCCACCTGTCGACGAGAGCCGGCCGTTGACGCCGGTCGCGTTCGTCGCCGGGCTGCGGCCTGCCGACCCGGCGGATCCGGGGCGCTTGCTGTTCACGCTGGACACCGAGCAGTCCGCGTCCAACTACGTCGCCAACGCCAGCGTCGACTACTACGACGGCGACAGCTGGTCGTTCAGTCGCACCTTCCGGCCGTCCGGCGGCGCGGTGCCGGCCGATCCGGATCCGGCGATGCGCACACCGGGCGCGCCCGTGATCCAGCGCTACGGCATCGAGGACGGGCCGATGACGAGCGTGCCGTGGATGCCGCACCTCGACCGCCCGATCCAGGTCTCCGGCGTGCCGGTCGACATCGAGGCCGTCAGCGGCATGATCGTGCCGGCGCACCCGCTGGAGGCAGGCGACGCGTACACGGTGACGTCCGCCGTTCCCAACCGGACGTTCGCCCAGCTGCGCAGTTCGGCGCTGATCGGCACGTCGGCCGCCCAGCTGGACACGTCGTTGCCGAACGGGCTGGCCGACCCGCTGAGCTCGCTCGTCGCCGCGCTGTCGCAGGAGACCGGCGTGCCCTTCGACGCGCCGGTCCCGTTCCTGCAGGCAGTGGCGCGACAGTTGCGGAACCGGACGACGCTGGCCGGGCTCGCACCGCAGACGTCCCCGGCGCCGTCGCCCGCCCCGTCGACCTCCGCGCCGCCGACCTCCGCGCCGCCGACTTCCGCGCACACCGGCGGTACCGCCTTCGCCGACGTGCTCGCCTCGATCCGCGGATCACGATCGGGCACGCCGGAGCAGTTCGCGACCCTCGTCGCGCTGATCGCCCGCCGGCTGGACGTGCCAGCCAGGGTGGTCTCCGGCTTCCGGCTGCCCGCCACCGGATCCGGCGAGCTGGCCGCAGGTACCTACCGGGTGACGTCCCGGGAGGCGTGGACCTGGGTGGAGATCCCGATCCGCGGGCTCGGCTGGGTGATGCTGGACGCGGCACCGAGCCGCTTCTCCGGCCAGGCGGCGGAACCCACCGCGGGCACGACCCGCTCGCCGTCGCCGAGCCCGACGCCGTCGCAGAACGCGCTGGTGACCCGTTCGAACAACGGCGGCCACGCCGTGGCACCGCCGAGCCGGGCAGCGCACTCCCCCGGCATCTCGGCGGTCGCGATCGCTGTCTTCGTGCTGGTGTCGGCCGGCCTCGCCGGGGTGCTCGCGCTGGTGTTGCTGCTCGCCCGCAAACAGGTTCGCCTACGCCGCCGGCGTCGCGGCGACCCGCGGCATCGCGTCGTCGGGGCGTGGCAGGAGAGCATCGACCTGCTGATGGAGGCGGGGCTGCCCGATTTGCGCGCCGCGACGACGGCCGAGGTCGCGGACGCAACCGCCGCGCGGTTCGGCACCGAGCCGGGCAATCAGGCGCGGGCCGTCGGCGCCGCCGCCGACGTCGCGATCTTCAGCCCGCGGACCACTGTCTATCCGGCGCACGCCGACGGAGCCTGGCGCAAGCAGGCCGAGCTGAGCCGGGCCGTGCACCGGTCGTTGAGCCCGCCGGCCCGGCTCGCCGCGCGACTGCGCTTCGCCCGCCCGCGCGTGAGACAGTGATCGCCGTGTCCGGCGCCGATACCCGACGTGCGCTGGCGCTGTCGGCCTTCCTCGGCAGCGCCGGGGCGATGCATTTCGTCGTGCCCAAGTTCTACGACGCGATGATCCCCGAGCCGCTGCCCGGTCCGCCGCGCACCTGGACCTACGGGTCGGGCATCGCCGAAATCGGCGTGGCGGCCGCGGTTCTCGTCCCGCAGACCCGGCGGCTCGGCGCCTCGGCGGCCGCGCTCCTGTTCGCCGCGGTCCTTCCCGGCAACATCAAGATGGCACTCGACGCGCGGCGCAGTGACTCGGCCGCGTTCCGCGCCGGCACGATCCTGCGGCTGCCGATGCAGCTGCCGCTGATCACCTGGTCGCTCAAGGTGCGCCGCGCCGCGCGCTGAGCACTTCGGCGCTGCGGCATGATCGGGGCCGTGAGCGCGCACGACGACCTGGACCAGCACGCCCGTGAGCGGCTGGCGAAACTCGACGCGGACGCGCCGGCCGGCAGTGCACGGGATCCTGAGTTGCTCACCCTGTTCGATGCCATGGCCGGTAGCCGGCTGCTCGACATCCACGCCCGGCGGATGCGCGAGCGCGGGCACGGGTACTACACGATCAGCTCGGCCGGCCACGAGTCGAACGCGCTTGTCGCCGCCGCGCTGCGGCCGACCGACCCAGCACTGCTGCATTACCGCTCCGGCGGGTTCTTCCTGGCCCGTTCGCTGCAGGCGGGACGTTCGCTCGACGACGGGCTCCGCGCGATTCTTCTCGGCATGTTCGCCGGAACCGCGGACGTCGCCTCGGGCGGCCGGCACAAGGTGTTCGGCGACGCGTCGCTGGCAGTCATCCCGCAGACCTCGACGATCGCCTCGCACCTGCCGCGCGCGCTCGGCGTCGCGCTCGCGATCGGGCGGGCCAAGCGACTCGGAGTGGCCTCCCGCTGGCCGAGCGATGCCGTCACCGTCTGCTCGTTCGGCGACGCGAGCATCAACCACTCGACCGCGGTCGGCGCGCTGAACGCCGCCGGTTACGCGGCCCGTCAGGGACTGCCGCTGCCGTTGCTGTTCGTGTGCGAGGACAACGGCATCGGGATCTCAGTACGCACCCCGGACGGATGGGTCGCCGCCGCAGGGCAGCGGCCGGGTATCGAGTACCTCGCCGCGGACGGCGCGGACCCCGCCGCGGCGCGGGCGGCTGCGCTCGACGCCGCCGACCGGGCGCGGCGGGGCCGCCGTCCGGTGCTGCTGCATCTGCGCACCGTCCGGTTCCTCGGCCACGCCGGCAGTGACGTCGAGGCCGCCTACCGCGGCCCGGCCGAGATCGCCGCGGATCGCGACCGGGACCCGCTCATCGCACTCGCCGGCGTGCTCGGCTTCCCTGGCCTGGCCGAGCGTTACGCCGCGATCGGCGCCCGGGTCGAGGCTCTCGCCACCGAATTGACCGGTACGCAGACGCTCGTCTCCGGCGACGAGGTGATGGCGCCGATCGCACCGCGCGCTACCCGAGCGCCGTGGGTCGCTGCGGGAGCGGAGGCGCGGGCCGCCGCGTTCAACGGCCGGTTGCCGGAGGACGCCGGGCCGATGACCCTCGCCCAACACATCAACGCGACGCTAGTGGACGCGATGGCGGCGCGGCCGGAGATGCTGGTCTTCGGTGAGGACGTCGGGCGCAAGGGCGGCGTGTACGGGGTGACCCGCGGGCTGGCGCAGCGCTTCGGGCCGGCGCGCGTGTTCGACACCCTGCTCGACGAACAGTCGATCCTCGGCTTCGGCCTCGGCCTGGGCGTGAGCGGCCTGCTGCCCGTGCCGGAGATCCAGTACCTCGCCTACCTGCACAACGCGGAGGACCAGCTGCGCGGCGAGGCGGCCAGCCTGCGTTTCTTCTCCAACGGCGCCTTCACCAACCCGCTGGTAGTCCGCGTCGCCGGGCTGGCCTACCAGAAGGGTTTCGGCGGGCACTTCCACAACGACAACGCGGTGGGCGTGCTGCGCGACATCCCGGGCCTGGTGGTTGCGGTGCCCAGCCGGCCGGAGGACGCCGGCCCGATGCTGCGCTCCTGCCTCGCGGCAGCCGTCACCTCCGGCCAGGTGAGCGTCTATCTCGAACCCATCGCGCTCTACCACGAGCGCGACCTGCACGAGCAGAACGACCGCGGCTGGCTCGGCGACTACTCGCTCACGACGAGCGCGCCGATCGGCTCGGCGCGGGTGCACGGTGACGGCAGCGACCTGACGATCATCACGTACGGCAACGGGCTGCGGATGAGCCTGCGGGTGGCGCGGCGGCTGGCCGCCGGCGGCATCGGCTCGCGGGTGCTCGACCTGAGGTGGCTGGCGCCGCTGCCGCGCAACGACATCCGGCTGGCCGCCGCGCGCACCGGCCGGGTGCTCGTCGTGGACGAGACGCGGCACAGTGGCGGTGTCGGCGAGGGCGTGCTCGCGCTGCTGGTCGAGGCCGGCTACCGCGGCAAGCTCGCGCGGGTCGCAAGTCGGGACAGTTTCGTGCCGCTCGGCGCGGCGGCGAATCTCGTGCTGCTCGGCGAGGACGAGATCGAGGCCGCGGCCCGGGAGCTCGTCGATCGCTGAACGTTCGCGGGGGCGCCTGCGTTGTCACCCGCCGTGGGTAACGTCCGAAACATGAGCACTCTCACCGATCGCCCGAACACCGCGTTGCTCGTCGTCGACGTCCAGAACGGCGTCGTCACCGGGTCGCACAACCGCGACGACGTCGTCGCCAACGTCGCCTCGCTCGTCGACCGCGCCAGAGCGGCGGAGGTCCCCGTCGTCTGGGTGCAGCACAACTCGGACGAGCTGCCGGAGGGCAGCGAGGCGTGGCAGTACGTACCGGAGCTGAAGCAGGACGGCGCCGAGGCGGTCGTGCAGAAGCGCTACGGCGACTCGTTCGAGGACACCGACCTCGAGGACGTGCTCGCCGAGCGCAAGATCGGCCGGCTCGTGGTCGCGGGCGCGCAGACGGACTGCTGCATCCTGGCGACGCTGCACGGCGCCGTGGTCCGTGGTTACGACGCGACGCTGGTCGAAGACGCGCACACGACCGAGGACCTCACGCAGTGGGGCGGCGCCGCGCCGGACAAGGTCATCGACCACGTGAACCTGTACTGGGGCAACAACTACCGCGCGCCCGGGCGCGAGACCGGCACCGTAGCCAGCGCGGACGTC
>JAVHVB010000404.1:0-7790 GCA_032160775.1 Pseudonocardiales bacterium
AGCCCTCCGGCGTGTGCAGGCCGTCCTTCAACCGCGCCTCGATATGGACAGGGATATTGCGTCCTGCGAAGTCGGCACAGACCGTCAGGTCCTGACCGCACGTCGCGTTGGCGGCGGCGTTGGGCAGGCGGATCTGGACGTGCGCGTCGATGTCGGTCGTCTGCGACGCGTCGTAGGTGACCTTCAGCGGGTTGACGTTCTGGTCGGTGCCCGGCGGGCTGAACGCCATGTCGATCGAGTCCGGCAGCGGCGAGATCTGCGCTTGGGCGTTGATGCTTCCCGCGGTTCCCTGCTCGAGTCCGATGTTGGCGACGAACGGCAATTCGCCGTCACCGATGCCGACATGTGCCTTGTACCCGTTGCCGACCTGGTCGAGGTTCATGTTCCGCAGCCGTTCGGCGCGGCCCATGATCAGCTGCTCAGTTCCGCCCGCGATGGGGACAGACTGGTAGCTCGCATATTGCTGTTGGGTGGGGACCCACGGGACGAGCTTGGTCGGATTGCCGGTGAAGTTCGCGACCCGTGCCTCGATGGCGCCGACCCCGGTGCCGGACGCGTTGAACGCCACGTGCGCCGGCTGACCGTTGTTGATCGCCCATTCGCCGTGCATCGTCTTGGGCAGCGCCTCGATGTCGGCGCGCGCGACGAGCGGCGGCTTGCCGGTACTGGTCGAGGTCACGTCGACCTGAACGTCCGGCAGACGCTTGTCCGGCGTCGAGTGGAAGTCGACCGATCCGCCGGTGGTGTTCTGGTTGAAGTCGACATTGATCGACCGCGGCAGGCGGTCGAAGCGCGCGGTCGCGTTGGTGGTGCCGTCGGCGGTCTGCAGGTTCGCCGTCGCCGTCATGTCGACCTCGGTCGAGACTCCGTGCGTGTAACCGATGTGCTGACCGTTGCTGTCGGTGCTGTAGGACAGCCCGATCGCGTTCGGGAACGGCCGGTACGCCATGCTGAAGTCGGCCTTCGTGGTGCCCATCTCGACGCCGCCGATGATCTTCAGCGGGCCCTGGTACGGGGCGGCGATGGGACCGAGCCGGAAGTCGGAGATGCCGGGGTGCAGGCCGAGCTGCTGGCCGGTGGTGTCGATGGTGGCCGTGACGGGGTTGAAGAAGGTGTCGAGGCCGGCGACGGTCGCCTTCCAGAACTCCGGGATGCTGCCGCCGGGTCCGGTGTCGTAGCCGAAGCGCGCGATGGTGTCCGGGTTGGTGCCGAACAGGTCCTTGACCGTCAGCTCGACCTGGATCTTCAGCGGCCAGTTCGCCTGGGGCAGGATGTTCGCGGTCAACAGCCGGTTGATCTGGATGTTGGGCGCGATGACCTGGCCGATCTGCGGCGGGTTCATGAACGCGCCGTCGATGTTGACCAGGTTCACCGCCACGGTCACGTCGGGCAGCAGGTCACCGTCGACGTCGACCGGCATCGGCGCCTGCGGCACTCCGGGCTGGCCGAGCGGCAGGTTGAGCAGGCTCGCGTGGTGGCTGTATCCGGGTCCGCCGTCGGCCACGATCTGGTAGACGGGCACCGGGAAGGCGAAGACCGGCTTGGCCTTCAGGCCGGTGTCCGCGCGGCCGAAGACCATCGAGAGCAGCACGGCGACGAGCAGCGGTCCGCCGAGGGAGAGCAGCCCGAGGTAACGAGCGGGCCGCTTCTTGGCGTGGAGGGCGTGGCGCATGGTCATGTCCTCCTAGGAGATGGGCGGTGGGAGGGTGGGTGCTTTGGAAGCGAGCAGCACCTGTGGCGGTGGACTGGTGGCCTTGTCGAGCACATCGGGCATCGAGACCGCAATCGTCGATTTGAAGTTGCAGCCGAGGATCACCTTCGAGCACGGCTGGAACAGGCCGAGTTGGTAGCGCACGTTGACGAGCGTCGACTCGCCGTGTGCCAGGTCGGGCAGGGCCTGCGGGATCTGGCCGGCCATCGTGGTCACGCCGCTGGTCGCCGGGGCTGCCTTCGTCAGGACGGGGTTGAACGTGTCGCCCGGGCCCATGTTCGTGATCCGGTACGTGACGGTCACCCGCCGCGTCGCGTAGTCCACGCCGAGGTTGCCCCAGAAGGTGCCGGCGACTTCCACCTTCAGGCTCGGCTGCGGCACCGAGATGTTGCCGGCGAGGCTGAGCGTCCACGGGTTGTCGGCGCCGGGGGCGACGCCGAGACTCAGCGTGAACGTGCCGCTGCCGGTCGAGGGATTCGCCGGGAGCGGGTGGTACGAGCCGGTGGTCGAGTTGGGGTCGATCGTCCAGGTGCCGGTGCCGCTGGCGGTCGTTCCGTCGTAGGCCAGCGTCGGCGCCGTGCACGTCCCGGCCTGAAGCCGGAGCTGGACGGAACCGCGCTGGTTGCTGATCGTCACGTGGCTCTCGGTGCCCTGCAGGAACGCCTGATTGGCGGCCGGGGAGACCGGCGAGCCGACCAGTTCGTCACCGTCGTGGTGCACGTCGAACGAACCGCGGATCACCCCTGGGAGGTTCGCGGAAATGACTGCGTTAGGAGACGTGGCCAGCGGAGCCTCGATGCTCACATGCCGGTACTGACCGCTGCCGCCATCAGCACATCGGCGGCCCGGATCCTGGATGCGGTTGTAGCCGTTCGACCCGCTCCAGCTGCCGCTCAATGGTTGCGGAACCGGACCGGCCGAAACCGGGTTCACGCACACCGAGCACACAGCTGCGGTCGCGCCGGTCACAACAAGCAGCGCACGTCGTCCATACCGCGGACCCATGCTGCCTCCCCCTGGCTCTGCGGGGCCGCACCCCGTCGGGCCGGAACGTAGCGGCGCCTGACAGAGCCGTCCAACTAAGGCGGTTCACAGCTAACGGGAACCATACGAACAGGTATGGAGCGATTGTTTTTCGTCCGATTTGTCCTCTTGGTCGCGCGCATGCTCACGCTCGTGTCACACTCCCGGCATGTCAGTGCAATGGGAGGTGGAGTACCCGGGCATGGCACTGCACGGGCACGAGGTCACCTGGACGATGAAGAATGTCGGCGACGAGACGGCCCACTCCGGCACCACCTGCGGTGAGGTCACGATGTGGCAGCACGCCGCGCACGACGCCGCCCACGACGACACGCACGTCGACTCGACGCCGTGGACGAATCCGCTCACGCTCGACCGGGACGTCGAGCCGCACACCGCGCACTCGATGCACCAGCCGGTCACGTGGACCGGCCAGCAGCACGGCGACTACACCGTCAAGATCACTCTCGGTGCAGGCGTCGAGGCCGAGCTGTACCTGACCGTGACGATGTACGGCGTCGAACTGGCTATCCGCTGACTTCGGCTGACCCGGCTGACCAAGAGTGGTGAGTTCCGCCCGCTGGCGGGAGGAACTCACCACTTGTTGTGCCGATCAGGTGGACGGTCAGCAGTCGCTGAAGAAACTGCTGAAGCAGTCCGCCACCTTCTTGCCGAAGCTCTCGAACGCGCCACCGATGGCGTTGATGGTGTCGTTGTTGAACCCGATCGACGAGAGCAGGTTCGCCACCGCGCTCGCCGCCTGGCCGAACACGTTCTGAAGCACGCTGGCGATCTGTGCCGCGGTCTCGCCGATGCTCTTCAGGATGCTCGCCACGGCGTCGGCCGCCTGGTTGAACACGCCCGTGAGCACGGCGGCGATCTGCGCGGCAGCGAGGCCGAGGTCCTTGAAGATCGCCGCGACCTCGGCAGCGGTCTGGAAGAACGCTCCGGACAGCGCGTTCGCGACGGCGTTCGCGCTGAAGATGTCCAGCAGGAAGTCCGCCACTGCCTGCGCGCCGAGGACGAACGCATCCTTCAGCGCGTTCGCGACCGCGGTCGCCGCGTAGCCGATGGTCTGCAGCGTCTGGGCCACCGCGGCCGCGCCCTGGACGAACGCGTCCTTCAGCGCGGTCCCGACGGCCACGACATCGAACCCGATGTCACGCAGGATGCCGGCCGCGAACGCCGCTGTCTGGGTGAACGCGTCCTTGAGCGCGGTACCGATCTGGACGACGGTGTAACCGATGGTCCGCAACGCCGCTGCCGCTGTCGCTGCCGCGTCGAGGAACGCGTCCTTCAATGCCGTCGCAACCTCGAGCAGTGCGAAGCCGACGGTCTTCAGGATCTGCGCCGCCTGCACGTTCACCGTGTCGAAGATGTCCTTCAACGCGCCGGCAATGACCGTGGCGCCGTAGGAGAGGTCCTTGAGGATCGTCGCGACCCCTTGGGCGGTGGCGTTGTACGCCGACTCGAGCGCGCCGGCGATCTGGCCGACCGCGTATCCGGCGAACTTCAGCGCGTCGGCTGCCGCCGCGTCGAGGTCGTTGTAGAAGTCGCGCAACGCTGCCGCGACCTGCTGCGCCGTCGCCCCGAGCTCGGCAAGCGCGTCCGCGACGAACTTGTCGGTCTGGGCATAGACGGAGCCCAGCGCATCAGCGATCTGGTTGAACCCGTAGCCGATGTCGTCCAGGATCGCTGCTGTCTGAGCGGCCACGAGGTCGTAGGCCTGATGCAATGCGTTGGCCACCTGGTCGACGGCGAATCCGACGTCCTTCAGGATCTGGCCGACCTCGGCGGCAGTCGCGTCGTACGCGCTCGACAGCGCGTTCGCTATCTGCGTCGCCGTGTAGTTGAAGCCGTCCTTGAGGAAGGTTCCGACCTCGGCCGCGGTCGCGTTGAACACGGCGAGGGCGGACGCCGCGATATCGGCGATGGCATAGCCCAGGCCGACCAGGCCGGCCACCGCGTCGTCGAAGCCCTGCTCGAAGGCGTCGGCGAGGACAGTGGCGAGCTCGGCCGCCGCATAGCCCGCCGCGACAAGGGTCTTCATCGCGGTGTCGAAGCCGCTCGAAATTGCAGTCGTGGCGTCGTTGAACCCGGAAACGATCGCGTTCCCGACCAGCTTGGCGGTGTCGGCGATGGCTTCGCCGATCAGCGGCAAGGCGTCGGCGAGGAACAGCGCGGCCGTTATCAGGCCATCGACGATCTGCGGCCCGAAGTTCGTGATGATGTATTGGAGGCCGACGCTCAGCGCCACCCCGACGAAGGCGCACGCTGCCGCTCCGACGCCGGAGGTGATGAATGTGCAGCCGATCGTGAACCCGACACCGATGACGGTGCCGACGACCGAGCCGGCACACGTGTACGCGTCGCCGTACAAGCAGTCGAGGACGGTGACCGCGATCTGGAGCAGGACGCCGACGACGGCGAGTCCAGCGCCGACCTTGGCGATCTTGCCGCCCACCTTCGCCGCGGCCGCGGCCTCCGGCGCCAGTTCGGCCCCGATCTTGGCCGACAGCGCGGCCTGCGAGACGGCTGCGGAATAACCGAAGCCCTTGGACACCGCTTTCAAGCCGAGCTTGGTGCCGGACACGGCGAGGTTGGTGTTGTTGAGCGCGTTGCCCTCGTCGGTCGTCTTGCTGCCCTGGAACACGATCGCCGTCGTCGCCGTCTTCCCGGTGGGATCGGTGAACACGGTCGGTCGGTTGCCGGCGAAGACGTACGCCGACTGCGCCGGGTCACCGGCCGATTGCGGCTGCGGGTCACGAGTGAGGAACCGACCGCTCTGCGGGTCGTAGTAGCGGGCCCGCAGGTAATACCGGCCGCTGTCCGCGTCTCGGTACTGCCCCTGGAACAACAGCGGGTTGTCCGGTGCGTTCGCTCCGGTTGTGGTGACGTTGCCGAACGCGTCGTACTGGTAGGCCGCAACGATCTCGCCGGAAGCATCGGTGAGCTCGTTGACGCTGCCGATCGGGTCGAGGTGGAAGAAGAACGTGCCGCCCGGGGTCTGCATCGCCACCGGACCGTCGCCGTAGATGTAACGGCGGATCAGGTCGCCGGCGCCGGTCTCCTCGCGCACCAGTTGGGGCAGCGCGCCGAACGGATCCCACACGAACTTCGTCGTGTTGCCGCCGCCGATCTTGGCGATACGCAGACCGTCGCCGTCGTACTGGTAGGTGATCGTCGACCCGCCGGTCGTCGCCGAGCTGAGCCGACCGGCGGCGTCGTAGCCGAACGTGGTGCCGCCGATCCGGGTGACGTTGCCGGCGCGGTCGTGCGCCCATGCCGAGGCGCCGGAGCCGGCCTGGCCGGCGACCCGGTCGGCGGCGTCGTAACTGCTGCTGAGCGTGCCGTTCGGGCCGTGCTTCGACGTGCGGTTGCCCACCGCGTCGTAGCCGAACGAGGTCTCGTCGCCGTTCGCGGCATTCACCGAGGTGGTCACGCCGAAGGCGGCCGCGGTGTCGCCGCCGCCGTTGATGGTGTCCGTCGGATCCGGCGAACCCGGTGCTCCCGCGTCCGGGGCCGAGGCTCCGGTGAGCGTGCCGGGCCCAGACGCGGTCGTGAACGACGTCACCCGACCGGTCGTGTCGTAGCCGTAGGCGTTCGCAGTGGTGACATCGCCGACGGTGTTCTGCTGGGTGAGCCGGTTACCGCCCGCGTCGTAGGCGAACTGATCGGCGGCGAGCGGTCCGGCGGCATTGCGAAGCTGCTGTTCGAGCAAATTGCCTGCACGGTCGTACTGCCGGGTCTCGAAGACGCCGTTCGAGTACGCGAGGGCGGTCGTCTGCCGCAGCGCGTCCCGCACGTACGAGGCCTTGACGTAGTCCGCGCTACCGGGGGTGCCGCTCTCCACGCTCATCAGGTTCTGCGCGTCGTCCAACCCGTACGTGATCTCGGTGCCGTCCGGGTAGGTTTCGATGATCTTGCCCGGGTGGCTGTAGTCGTAGGTGAAGGTGCCGCCGGGCACCGACGCCGAGGTCAGCCGGCCGGCCGAGTCGTAGGCATATGAGTGGTGACCGGCCGAGTCCGTCATGTCGGTTCGCCGCCCGAAGGCGTCATATCCCGCTGTGACGGTGATCGTCGGCGTGCCGGCCTGGCTGTAGACGGTCCGCGTCGGCCGGTTCTGCGCGTTGAAGGTGATGGCCGTCGTGCGCCCGTCCGGATCGGTGGTGCTGTTGATGTTGCCGGCGAGGTCGTAGCCGTACTTGGTGACGTTGCCGCCGCGCGTCTGCGAGATGGTGCGGGCCGCGGCGTCGTAGGCGTTGGTGGTGACGTGACCATTGCCGTCGGTGACGCTCAGCAGTTCGTCGGTACCGGGTTCGTAGGCGTAGGTCGTGGTACCGGCGTCCGTCTTGATCGACGCGATCCGGCCGTGGGAGTTCCACGTCGCCCGCGTCACCGCGCCGCCGGCGTCGGTCACGGCAACGACGTTCCCGGCCGGGTCGTAGGCAGTGCGGCTTTCGACACCGTTGCTCACCTGCCGGATCTGCCGGTTCAGGCTGTCGAACTGGCGCGACAGCGTGTTGCCCAGGCTGTCGGACGCGCTGACCACGTTGCCTTCCACGTCGTAGCCGTAGTGGTTGACCACGCCCGCGGGGTCGGTCGTGCTGGTTTCGCGGCCCGCAGCGTCGTAGCGGTGCGTCGTCGTTCGGTTGCTGGCCGAGTCGGTTTCGGTGAGCACGTTGCCCGACGGATCGAAGGTCTGCGTCACCGTCCGGCTGCCCGGCCCGGTCATGGTCAGCGTGCGGGTCGACTCGTCCCAGTCGTAGGTCGTCGTCCCGCCGATGTTCGTGGTCGTCTTGAGGTCGCCCGCGCCGTCGTAGGTCTGGGACGTGGTGGGCTGGCCGGGTTGCGTCTGGCTCAGCGGATTGCCGGCGGCGTCGTAGGTCCAGGTCGAGCGGAACTGCGGGTCGACGGACGCGAGGTTGCCACGCGGGTCGACCGAGGTCAGCCGGTCGCCGGCTTCGTCGTAGGTGACGCGGGTGCCCTTGCCGTTCAGCGAGACGCCCTTGAGCGTCTGCAGCTGGGCGCCCGTCATGTTGCCGGCGGCATCGTG
>JAVHVB010000405.1:0-4669 GCA_032160775.1 Pseudonocardiales bacterium
GTACGACGTCCCGGTCGAGGTCCTTCACGTCGGCAACCGGATCCTCGTCGCCGGCGCGCCGGACGAGCACGTCCACGAACACGACCACGTCGCCGCGGCGGTCGAGCCGTGAGCACGTGGCACCGGATCTTCGACTACCGCGACTACGGCGAGCTGCTGCCGCTCGTGCACAACTCGCTGATCGCCGGCGCGGTCCTCGGCGTCGTGTGCGGCCTGATCAGCACCTTCGTGATGATGCGCGACCTGCCGTTCGCGGTGCACGGCATCAGTGAGCTGTCCTTCGCCGGCGCTGCCGGCTTCCTGCTCGCCGGGTGGAGCGTCGTCGTCGGCGCGCTCACCGGATCGCTGCTCGCCGCCCTGGTGATCGGCGCGCTCGGCAGCCGCGCCCGCGACCGTAACTCGATCATCGGCGTGCTGATGCCGTTCGGCCTGGGGCTGGGCGTGCTGTTCCTGTCGCTCTACCACGGTCGCTCGGCCAACAAGTTCGGGCTGCTCACCGGCCAGATCGCCGCGATCGACACGCCGCGCCTCACTGCCCTCATCGGCACCGCCGTCGTCGTCGGCCTCGGCCTGCTCGTCATCTGGCGCCCGCTCGCCTTCGCCAGCACCGACCCGGAGGTCGCCGCGGCCCGGGGCGTCCCGGTTCGGCTGCTGTCTCCGGTGTTCATGCTGCTGCTCGGCGTCACCGTCGCGATGTCAATCCAGATCGTCGGCGCACTGCTGGTGCTCAGCATCGTCTGCACACCGGCGGCGGCCGCGATGCGCGTGACCGCGTCGCCGGTGCTCGTCCCGGTGCTCAGTGTGCTGTTCGCGGTCACCGCCACGGTGGGTGGGACGTTGCTCGAACTGGGCAGCTACAGCGTGCCGATCAGCCCGTACGTCACGACGATCTCGTTCGCCATCTACGCGATCTGCCGGGTTATCGGCGCGGTGCGGACGCGGCGCGGCTGGGTCGAGCGGACAGCGGCCCTACCGGCCTAACTGCCCGCGGCCAGCGCCGAGCGCAGCGACGAGTGCGTGGCGGCGCGCGCGATCGCCTCGGCCGGCGACAGGTCGAGCGCGATCTGCAGTACGGCGGCGCGCCCGTCGCCGGCGCACGCGGCGAGCGCGTCGGCTGCCGCACCGGGTGCGCAACCGGCGATCTCGGCCACGATCCCGGCCAGCCGGGCGCGGAGCTTCGCATTCGCCGGGACGACGTCGATCATCAGGTCGCCGTGCAGCCGGCCGGCGGCGGCCATCCCGGCGGTGGTCAGCGCGTTCAGCGCCACCTTCTGCGCGGTTCCCGCAGTGAGCCTGGTCGAGCCGCGCAGTACCTCGTCGCCGACGGCCAGCTCGACGGCGACGTCGGCACCCGCAGCCAGCGGTGACCCGGCCGCGGTCACGATCACGATGACCGCGGCACCGGCCGCCCGGGCCGCCTTCGCAGCGGCGACCGTGAACGGGGTACGGCCGCTCGCCGCCACCGCGACCACGACGTCGTCGGGGCCGAGGTCCAGCACGCTGACCCCGGCGGCACCTGCCTCGTCGTCGTCCTCGGCGGCGTCGTCGGGCGTCTCGGCGTCGGCGCCGGCGATCACCGCGCAGCACAGCGCCGCGGGGATGCCGAACGTGCCCGGCAGCTCGGCGGCCTCGGCCGCGGCCAGCCGGCCGGACGTGCCCGCGCCGGCGAACACGAGCCGGCCGCCGGCGGTGACCGTTCGGGTCACCAACTCCGCGGCGCGGGCCAGGTCCGCGGCGGCGGCGCGGACGGCCGGCAGCACCCGCTCCTCCGCGCCGAGCAGCAGCGCGATCACGTCGGCCGTGGGCAGCGCGTCCAGCGCCGGCCGGTCGGCCGCGTCGGTCACCACGTCTCGGTCACCTTGCTGAGGCCGCGCGGACGGTCCGGGTCGCCGCCGCGGTCGAGCGCCAGCCGCCACGCGAGCTGTTGCAGCGGCAGGATCTCCAGTATCGGCAGCAGCGATTCGGGCACGCCCGCCGAGGCGACGGGAAGGCCGTCCGCGGGTCCCACCCTCAGCACCTCGACCGCGGCCGCCGCGAGCCGTTCGAGCACGGGCTCCATCGCGGCCGCGCCGCGGCCGGGGGTCGCGACGGCAACGACCGGCACGTCCGGGCCGAGCATCGCGAGCGGGCCGTGCAGCAGGTCGGCACCGGAGAACGCCTGCGCGGCGAGGTAGGAGGTCTCCATGAGTTTCAGCGCGGCCTCGCGCGCGGTCGGGTAGGAGAAGCCGCGGCCGGTGGTGACCAGCCGGTCGGCGTAGCGGAACCGCTGCGCGGCTTCGTAGGCGGCACCGGCGGCGGAGTCGAGTGTGCGAGCCGCCGCATCCGGTACGCCGCTCGGATCGCCGGTGCCCAGCAACAGATGCAGCACGAGCAGTTGCGCGGTGTAGGTCTTGGTCGCCGCGACCGCCCGCTCGGCGCCGGCGAGCACGTCGACGTGGTGTTCCGCCGCGTGGGCGAGCGGCGAGCCGGCGTTGTTGGTGACGGCCACGGTCAGCGCTCCGAAGCGCCGCGCGATCTGCATCGACTCGACCAGGTCCGGTGACTCGCCGGACTGGCTGACCGCGACGAACAGGACCCCGCGCATGTCCGGGCGGGAACCGTAGACGGTGATGCTCGACGGCGAGGCCAGCCCGGCAGGCAGACCGAGTTGCACCTCGGCGAGGTACTTGCCGTAGAGGGCCGCGTGGTCGCTCGTGCCGCGCGCGGCCAGCACCACGAACCGCGGCCGGTACCGGTCGAGCGCGGCGCGGGCGAGCGCGGCCGCCGATGCGCCGTCGCGGAGCACCCTGGCCAGCACCGCCGGCTGTTCGGCGATCTCGGCGGCCATCAACGATCCGGGGATGGGCATGCTTCTCCTCTGGACGGCGTCCCTGATAATGGTATAGACAACTTCGACCGGACGTAAGGGAGCGGCGCGAATGCCGGAGGTCCTCGCCGTCGATGTCGGCGGAACGACGATCAAGGTGGCGCGCGCCGACGGTGCGGCAACGCTGCTCGACGAGCGCGCGACGCCCACACCCGTGGCGGACGGCCCGGCCGCGGTGGTGGCGGCGATCCGGGCGGCGGTGCTGGACATGGCGACGCCCGCGGTCGCGGCCGCTTGCGTGGTGGTGCCGGGCGTCGTCGACCCGGTTGCGGGGGTGGCGCGGCATGCCACGAACCTCGGCTGGCGGGATGTCCCGCTGCGCGACCTGTTGATGCAGGAGCTCGGCGTGCCGGTCGTGGTCGAGCACGACGTCCGCGCGGCCGGCCGGGCCGAGCAGGAACTGGGCCGGTTGCGCGATGTGCGCGACGGGGTGCTCGTCGTGATCGGCACCGGCATCGCCGGGGTGGTTCTCGCGGGCGGTGAGATCGTGCGCGGATCCACCTGGCTCGCCGGCGAGCTGGGCCATCTGCCGGTCCGCCCGGACGGCGAGCCGTGCGCATGCGGGCAACGCGGGTGCACCGAGGTGTACGCGTCGGCGGCGGGCATCGCGCGCCGATACCTCGCTCGCACCGGACGGCTGCTGACCGCCCGGGCGATCGCTGGGTCGATCGCGACCGACGCCGACGCGGCCACCGTCTGGGACGAGGCGGCGGCAGCGCTGGGTGTGGCCCTCGCCGCCGCAACGCTGTTGCTCGACCCGGCGGTCATCGTGCTCGGCGGCGGGCTGTCGCGAGCGGGGGAGGCGTTGCGCGCACCGGTCGCGGCCGCGCTGGCGGGCCGGCTCTCTCCGCTCGCCTGGCGCCCGGCGCCGGAGGTGACCATGTCACCGCTCGGTGCCCGGGCCGGCCTGCTCGGCGCTGCGCTCCTGGCCCGGGACGCAGTTCGGGGCGGCTAGGCTGGCGGCGACAACAGCCGGGGTGTGGCGCAGCTTGGTAGCGCACTCGCTTTGGGAGCGAGGGGCCGTGGGTTCGAATCCCGCCACCCCGACCGAGCCGGCGACAGAGCGAGCCGGCGACAGAGCGAGCCGGCGAGCCGATCCGGACCGGTGGGCCCAGACCACGCCGGAATAGACTTGCGCCATCCCAACGCCTTGAGGAGCACCCGCACGTGAAGAGCACCGTCGAGAACCTGAGCCCGACCCGCGTTCGGCTCGCCGTCGAGGTGCCCTTCGGCGACCTCAAACCGAGCCTCGACAAGGCCTACCAGGCCATCGCGCAGCAGGTGCGGGTGCCGGGTTTCCGGCCGGGCAAGGTGCCGGCCCGGATCATCGACCAGCGCGTCGGCCGCGGCACCGTGCTCCAGGAGGCGGTGAACGAGGCGCTGCCGCGGCTCTACGGCGAGGCCGCGCGCGAGCACGAGCTGCAGCCGCTCGGCCAGCCGGACATCACCGATATCAGCGACTTGGAGACGTTGGGTGACGGATCCAGTTTCTCCTTCACGGCCGAGGTCGACATCCGACCCGAGATCACTCTGCCGGAACTGGCCGGCATCGCGGTGTCGGTCGACAACGTGGAGGTCAGCGATGCCGAGGTGGACGAGCAGCTCGGTGAGCTGCGCGACCGGTTCGGCACGCTGAAGGCCGTCGAGCGGGCAGCCGGCGAGGGCGACTACGTGTCGCTCGACCTCGCCACCGTGGTCGACGGCGAGGAACTCGAGGGTGGCTCGGCGACGGGGCTGTCCTACGTCGTCGGTTCCGGGGACCTGGTGGACGGCCTGGACGACGCGGTCACCGGCAAGGCGGCC
>JAVHVB010000406.1:0-3539 GCA_032160775.1 Pseudonocardiales bacterium
GAACGCGATCAGGACGAGCACGAACGCAAGCGCGTACCCCTGATCGCGGCCGAATTGTTGGAAGTCATCGCCGATCTTGAGCGGCACCGTCTGGGTCAACCCCTCGATGTTGCCGGAGATCACCAAGACGGCGCCGTACTCGCCGATGCAGCGCGCCAGCGCGAGCACCATGCCGTAGGCGAGCGCTATGCGGATGGTCGGGAGCGTGATCCGGCGGAACCGGGTGACCGCGTTCGCGCCCAGCGACGCCGCCGCCTGGTCCTGATCGGTGCCGACCTGCTCGAGCACCGGGATGATCGCCCGGGCGACGAGCGGGAGTGAGACGAACACGGTGGCCAGCACCATGCCCGGCTTGGCGTTGATGACAGCGATGCCGTTCGACTCCTCGAACGGGCCGAACCAACCCGTCGGGCTGTAGACGAGGACGATCGCAAGGCCGACCACGATGGGCGACACTGCGACCGGCAGGTCGATGATCGCGCTGAGCAGGCGCCGACCAGGGAAGCGATACCGAACCAGCAGGATCGCGACGGCGATGCCGAACACCGTGTCGATCACGAGGGAGATGCCGGCCACGACGAACGTCACCGTGAACGCGTGCTGCGCACTGGGTTCGTTCAGCGCGTCGAAGAACGTTCCGATGCCGGGCTGGAGCGCGCGGTAGGCGAGCACTGCAACTGGCACGAGAACGAGCAACGTCACGTAGGCGAGCGCGATCGTCCGCAACCCGATGGTCGTGCCGGAGGCGCGTTCCCGGCGCGGCGAGCGCGGGCGTGGCGCGGGCGGGACGATGACTGCGGGCTCAACCACGGCGCGCCACCCTCCGCTGGACGATGTCGAGCAGGACGAGGACGACGGCGCTGGTCAGGAGTAGGACCGTTGCGATCGCCGAGGCTTGAACCTTGGCCGCCTCGGACCCGTCCTGGATCTTTCCGAAGATCAGTGAGGACGCGATCAGGGTGTTGTGCGGGAGGTTGCTGGAGATCAGCACCAGCGAGCCGAACTCGCCGAGCGCCCGCGCGAACGAAAGGGCAGCGCCGGATGCCACGGCGGGCGTGATCTGCGGGAGCACGATCCGGCGGAAGACGGTCGGCGTCGAGGCGCCGAGCGATGCTGCCGCCTGCTCTGCGTCGACGTCGAGGTCGAGTAGCACCGGCTGGACGGTGCGCACCGTGAACGGCAGTGTGACGAACAGCAGCGCGACGAAGATGCCGAGCTTCGTGCCGAACAAGTTCGGGCCCAGGCCGTCGCTGCCGTACAGCGCGAGCGTGACCACGCCGGCGACGATCGTCGGCAGCGCGAACGGGATGTCGATGACCATCTCGAAGATGCCTGAGCCGCGTGGCCGGTCACGGACCAGCGCCCAGGCGACGAGGGTGCCCATGACGGCGTTGATCAGCGCCGCAGCTACCGACAGCCCGATGGTCAGCTTCAGAGCGTCGGCGGTCACCGAGTCGGTGATTGCCGCCCAGAAGGCATGCCAGCCGCCGCTGAACGCCTTGCCGACGACAGCCGCCAGTGGGATCAGGACCAGCAGGCTGAGCCAGATGACAATGACGCCGAGTGTGGTGCCCGACGCCCCGCCAAGTCGCAGGCCCGGACGCGCGCGCTTCCTCTTACGGGATGCCGAGATGCCCGCGACCGGAGTCGCGGGCATCTCGTCGATGCTGAGGGTCACGTCAGCTTGACTCGATCTTCGTCACGATTCCAGTGTCGCCGAAGAACTTGTCGTTCACCACGTCCCAACCACCGAGGTCGTCGATGGTGACGAGATCCTTGGGCGTCGGGTACGGGTTGCTCGGGTCGTTGGCACCCTCGACGGTGCCGACCTGCGTGCTCGACGACACCGGGCGGAACCCCTTGCTCGCAAAGATCTGCTGACCCGCGTCGCTCTCGGCGTAGTCGAGGAAGTCCTTGGCCAGCTGCGAGCCGTCCTTGGTCACCGCGGCGGGGGTCTGGATCAGGATGTTCTGGTCCGGGATGACGTAGTCGATGTGCTCACCAGCCTGCCGCGCGGCGATCGCCTCCGCCTCGTACGAGATCAGGACGTTGCCGGTGCCGTTGAGGAACTGCTGCATGGCGTCCGAACCGCTGCTGGCGCGGCTGACCACGTTGCCGAAGAAGTCCTTGAGGTACTGCTCCGCGTCCGCCGCGCTGCCGCCCTGCGAGATGACGTGCTCGTAGGCGGCGAGGAGGTTCCACTTCGCCGAACCCGACGAAGCAGGGTCGGGCGTGACGATCTCGACGCCGGACTTGGTCAGGTCGTCCCACCCGGTGATGCCCAACGGGTTGCCCGGGCGAACGACAATGGCGACGACGGAGTCGGCGATGATGCCCTTGCTTGGACCGCTGTCCCAGCCCTTGGCCACCTTGTCGGGGACGAGCGCGGACATGTCGGCACCGGTCGAGAAGTTTACGAGGTCGGCGGCCTGCCCGGCGAGGACAGCGTCCCGCTGGGTGCCGCTCGGTCCGTAGGACGGCTTGAGGTTGAAGTCCTTGCCTGCGTCGGTCTTGGCGAACGCGGCGGACAACGCGTCGTAGGCCGGCTTCGGCACCGAGTACGCGACCAGGTTGATGCTCTTGCCGCCGGACGAGCTGGAGCAGGCGCTCACCCCGACCACGACGGCGACCGCCGCGGCCGCGACCGCGGCAAACCGCCGGGTACGAGAGATGGACGTCGACATGCAGACCTTCTTCCGAGTAAGTGGGGGCATACCAGAGGCGCACTTCAGATGCTAAGTATTCCCATCAGTCCGGTAGACAATATCAGTCGCACAGACTCGGTAGGACATCGTGTCGGCGTGTCAGATGTGAGATAGACCGCGGCGAGCGCGGGAAATAGTGACGATTCAGGTCACATCGGGCGGCACCGCGGCCGGCACGGAGTGCGGAACCGGCTTGCGCAGCGTCTCGGGCGCGGCCAGCACGACCAGGACGGGCGCGGCGATCACCACTGCGCTGACCCCGAAGGTCGCCGAATACCCGGCGCCGTCGGCGATCCAGCCCGCAACCACGGGGCCGAGCACCGCGCCGAGGTCGCCGGCCATCTGGAACACGGCGACGACAGTGCCCCCGCGACCCGCCACCACGTCCCCCATCACCGCGCCGGGGGCTACCGAGTCGGCGGCCGCAGCCAGCCCGAGCAGGGCCGCGGAGAGCAGCAGACCGGCGGCGAACGGCATCGCCGGCAGCAGGATCATCGCGAGTGCGCCGACGAGCAGGCCCACGACGATCACCGGGCGGCGGCCGCGGCTGTCCGCGATCCGGCCGACCGGCAGCAGTAGCGCGCCGGTGACGACACTGCCGACGAGGAACGCGGCGTAAACCCAGCCGGAGCTCAGCCCCAGCCGATCGGTGACGAACTGCGGCAGGATCGCCGATCGCGCGCCGACCAGGGCGAAGTCGCCGGCGAACGCCGCGGCGAGGGCCGCGACGTAGGCGCGATTGCGCAGCGCCGCGGCGAGTTCCATCGGCGCCGTGCGCACCGAACTGCGCGCCGCCAGCTCGCTGTGCCGCAATGCGCCGAGGCCCACCAGGCC
>JAVHVB010000407.1:0-6931 GCA_032160775.1 Pseudonocardiales bacterium
GCGGCCTTGACCCGGTTGCTGGTGAACACGGCGGCGGCGGCATCCTGCGGGCCGTCGTTGACGACGAGGGCGACGTCGGGTGCGCCGCTGGCCTTCAGCCCCGCGGCGACGCCGGCCGCCCGGAACCCCTTTGCTGCGGTCACACTCACGGCGCGACTCCGTCGATCGAGAGTCCGGCGGTCTCCGGCAGGCCGAGCATGATGTTCGCGTTCTGCAGCGCCTGGCCCGCCGCGCCCTTGCCGAGATTGTCGATGGCCGTGGTGACGATGATCCGGCCGGAGTCGAGATCGACCTCGGCCTGCAGGTGCGCGCTGTTCGAGCCGGCGGTCATCGCGGTGCGCGGCTGTTGCCCGGCGGGCAGGACGTGGACGAAGGGCTCGTCGCGGTAGGCGGCAAGGAGCACGTCCCGAACGCTGTCCAGGTCGACGTCGCCGACCGGGAGCAGCGCCGCGCACGCAAGGATGCCGCGCGGCATGGGTGCGAGTACCGGGGTCATCGTGAGGGTGCGCGCGCCGGTTGCCTGCTTGATCTCGGGCACGTGCCGGTGCGCGCCCACCTTGTAGCCGGTGAGGTCGCCCATCACCTCGCTGCCCAGCAGGTGCGCCGCGGCAGCCTTTCCGGCCCCGGAGGTGCCGCTCGCCGACGTGAGCACGATGTCGTCGGCGGCGGCCACGCCGGCTGCGATCAGCGGCGCGATGCCGAGGATCGCGGCCACGGCGTGGCAGCCGGTGTTCGCCACCCGGCGCG
This sequence comes from Pseudonocardiales bacterium, assembly GCA_032160775.1. GTDB lineage: Bacteria > Actinomycetota > Actinomycetes > Mycobacteriales > Jatrophihabitantaceae > Jatrophihabitans. The sequence continues at coordinate 748 of JAVHVB010000407.1, forward strand.
CAGCGGCGATCGCCGGCCGCTGGCCCGGCAGCTCGGGCAGTCCGTAGGTCCAGGCCGGCGCGTAGGTACCGCCGTAGTAGCGCGCGTGCGCGGCCTCGTCGGCGAGCCGGTGGTCGGAGCCGAGGTCGACGACCAACGTCTCGTCCGGCAGCTGGGCGGCGAGCGGAGCCGCCGACCCGTGCGGCAGCGCGAGGAAGACGAGGTCGGCACCGGACAGTGCGTCCGGCGTCGTCTCGGCGAACAGCAGATCGGCGACGGTGCGCAGGTTCGGATGCACCTCGCCCACCGGCCGGCCGACGCCGGTGTGCGCCGTGACCGCGGCGACCTCGAGATCCGGATGCCCGGCGACCAGGCGCAGCAACTCTCCGCCCGCGTAGCCACTGGCCCCGGCGATGGCGATCCGCGCTCCCATCTGCACGATTATGCACCATGGCGCAACTTCATGCATCCGCCCCCGGGTGGTCGTCAATCGGGATATGGGTCGTCGCCCGGCATCGGCTGGGCGCCGGGGAACAGGTGGCAGTCCGGCTCCCACGGCCAGGTGCCGTGGGCATCCGGATAGACGAGTTGCAGCGCCGGCACGGAGTTCCGCGGTTTCCGTCGATAGAACCAATTCGCCTGCGGGACGAACAGCTCGGGTTTCGGTACTCGGAAGGCCATCATCGGCAGGCCGTGGTCGCAGACGATTTCGTCGCCATCGGCTATCGGTAGCCCGTCCACCACCCGTTGAGCGATCTCGTTGAGCAAGGCATGCGCCTGGGTAGTTCGCATACCGGAAACGCAGATTTCGGGGTGGCCTCGGCTCCACAGCCCAACCGTGTAAGCCAGCCACGGCCAGTCCTCGACCAATGTGACCAACCAACTGCCACGATCGATCAGGTCGCGGATTCGCGCGCGTTGCATCCGCCGAAACTCCGCCTCGAGCGTCGCTTCCGACGCCCGGCCGGCGTTCGCGGCCAGATAGTCGCACTGTTCGCACATAGCGCCTCCTTCGCAGTGGAATCGCGAAGGTAGGAGTTCGGCCCGACAGATCGAACGCAGTCGAGTGCGCGCTGTGGACAGCGCACTGGTTTGCACCCGCACCGGTGGCTAACGCAGCAAAACAGGACCCGCTGCGGGTGCAAACCAGGGTCAGGTGCGCAGTTCGGCTCCGTGGCGTTCGGCGACAGCAGCCACGGCGATGTCCCGCAGGCCGGTCGCTTCGTCCAGCGTCAGGGTGCGGTCCGGCGCGCGGAAGCGCAGCGCGAAGGCCAGTGACCGCCGATCCGGGCCGAGCCGCTCGGGATCGACATAGAGGTCGAACAGCCGGATCGACTCGAGCAGTGGACCGGCCGCCTCGGCCAGCGTGCGCTCGACATCGCGCTCGGCGAGAGCGGTCGGCACGACGAGCGCGACGTCCAACAGCACCGGCGGATAGCTGGAGATCTCCGGTGCCTGCGCCGGGGCGGGCTCCGGCAAGGCGTCGAGGTTGAGCTCCATCGCGCAGGTTCGCTCGGGCAGCCCCATCGCGGCCACGACCCGTGGATGCAGTTCTCCGGCGTGCCCGATGACCTGGCCGGCGAAGAGGAGCGCTGCGCACCGGCCCGGATGCCATGGCGGGGCATCGGCCCGCTCGCGCTCCAGTTCGACGCCGGCCGTCCGCGCGACGACCTGCGCCGCCTCGATCGCGTCCGCCCAGTCGGCGGCCCGGCCCGGACCCGTCCAGCCGGGCGGATCGAAGTCGCCGCACAGCACCACGCCGAGGTGCCGGGGCTGATCGGGCAGCGTCGCATCGAGCGCGGCGATCTCCGTGTCCGTCGGCCGGCGGTCGATGCCGGGCAGCACCGCCGGCCGGACACCGTCGGGACGAGGCAGGAACACCGAACCGATCTCGACGATCGCGAGGTCCCGGTTGCCGCGACCGACGTTTCGCAACGCTGTTGCGAGCAGCCCGGGGAGCAGCGAGGTGCGCAGCTCCGGCTCGTCCTCGGAGATCGGGTTCACCAGCCGCAGTGCCGCGCGCCGTGGGTCGTCGGCGGCGAGGCCGAATGCGTCGTGCACGGCCGGCGAGACGAAGGGGTAGGACAGCACCTCGACGTAGCCGGCCGCCGAGACCGCACGCGACACGCGCCGCGCCAACGTCTGCCGGCCGGTCAGCCCGCTGCCCGCCGGAGCGATCGGCAGTGCGGACGGCAGCCGGTCGTAACCGGCCAGCCGGACCACCTCTTCGACGAGGTCGGCCGGGATGAGCAGGTCGGGCCGCCAGCTCGGTGGTCGCACGTGCAGCACTGCGTCCCCGCCGACCGCACAGCCCACTGACGTGAGGTGCGCGCGAACATCCGCTGCCGGGATGTCCATGCCGGCGACCGCTGCCGGGAGCTCGACCGGTATTTCGATCATGATGGGCACGTACGGCGAGCCTTCGACGGTGTAGCCCTCGACGGCGGTCGCCCCGCCGTACTCGACTAGTAAATCGACGCACCGGGCCAGCGCGACGCCGGCGATCTCCGGGTCGACGTTGCGCTCGAAGCGACGCGCCGCCTCACTGGGCAGCTTGTGCCGGCGCACCGTGCGGGCGATCGAATCCGGCTCCCAGTGGGCGGCTTCGAAGACGACTTCACTGGTGTGCTCACCGATCTCGGTCGACGCACCGCCCATGACCCCGGCCAGCGCGATCGCGCCGCGGTCGTGGGCGACCACCATGTCGTCCGGATCGAGGTTGCGGTCGACGTCGTCGAGCGTCGTCAGGCGCTCCCCCGGCTGCGCGCGCCGGACCCCGATGGACCCCTGCAACTTCGCGCGGTCGAAGGCGTGCAGGGGCTGCCCGGTCTCGAGCATCACGTAGTTCGTCACGTCGACCGGCAGCGAGATCGAGCGCATGCCGCACTGCCGCAGCCGGCGCGCCAGCCACGCCGGCGTCGCGGCGCTCGGGTCGAGCCCGGTGACGGCGCGCGCGGAGAACCGGTCGCAGCCGGACGGGTCGTCGATGTGCACGGGGTAGGCCCGGCCGTCCGGCTCGGGAACGTGCGCGGCCACGTCCAGGAAGGGAACGTCGAGCGCGGCCGCTGCTTCCCGCGCGACGCCGCGGATCGACAGGCAGTAGCCGCGGTCGGTCGTCACCGCGATGTCGAGCACTGCGTCGTCGAGGCCGAGCAGCGGCATCGGGTCGTCGCCAGGGGTTGCCGAGTCGGCGGCCAGCACCAGGATGCCTTCGTGGTCGTCGCCGATGCCGAGTTCGCGAACCGAGCAGATCATCCCGTCGGAGACGTGGCCGTAGGTCTTGCGCGCGGAGATCTCGAAACCACCGGGCAGCACCGCGCCGGGCAGCGCGACCACGACGAGATCGCCCTCGGCGAAGTTGGCCGCGCCGCACACGATGCCGCGTGGCGCGTCCTCACCCACCTCGACCTGGCACCAGCGGATCGTCTTGCCGTTCTTCTGCGGCTCGTCCACGAAGGCAAGTACGCGGCCCACTACGACCGGTCCGGACAGGCCTTCCGAACCGACCTCGACGGCCTCGACCTCGAGACCGATCCGGATCACCGCGTCGGCGATCTCGCGCGCGCTGATGCCGGCCGGGAAATCGACGTGCTCGGCCAGCCAGCTGATCGGCGCTCTCACGGCGCAACCTCGTTCACTCGCGCGTTCATCAGGCGTCCATCCCGAACGCGGCGGTGAACCGGACGTCGCCCTCGACGATGTCGCGCATGTCCGACACGCCGTTGCGGAACATCAGGGTGCGCTCGATGCCCATGCCGAACGCGAAGCCGCTGTAGCGATCCGGGTCGACGCCGCAGGCGATGAGCACGCGTGGGTCGACCATCCCGCAGCCGCCCCACTCGATCCAGCCCTCGCTGCCGCACGCGCGGCAGTTCCAGTCGGGGTTGCCGACGGACTCGCCGCGGCAGATGAAGCAGACGAGGTCGAGCTCGGCGCTCGGCTCGGTGAACGGGAAGAAGTGCGGGCGCAGCCGGGTCGCGATGCCCTCGCCGAACATCGACTCGGCCATATGGTCGAGCGCACCCTTCAGATGCGCCATCGTCAGGCCCTCGTCGATCGCGAGGCCCTCGAGCTGGTGGAACACGGGCGTGTGCGTCGCGTCGAGCTCGTCGGTGCGAAACACCTTGCCCGGGCAGACGATGTAGATCGGCGGAGTGCGCTCGAGCATCGCGCGGATCTGCACGGGCGAGGTCTGGGTGCGCAGCACGACGCCGGAGTCGGCCGATCCGACGTAGAAGGTGTCGGACAGTTCTCGGGACGGGTGCTCGGCCGGGGTGTTGAGCGCGTCGAAGTTGAACCAGGACGCCTCTGCCTCGGGCCCGTCGGCGACCTCCCAGCCCATCGTGAGGAAGACGTCGCAGATCAGTTCCTGGACGGTGGTGAGCGGGTGCCGCGCGCCGACGCGGCGCCGGTCGGTGGGCAGCGTGACGTCGACGGCCTCGTCGACGAGCACCCGCCGGTCGCGTTCGTCGGCCAGTTGCACCTCGCGTGCGGCGTGAGCCGCATTGACCGTGCCGCGCGCTTCGCCGACCCGCTTGCCCGCGGCGGCCCGCGCGGCCGGCGGCAGGGCGGCGATCTCCCGGTTGGCGAGCGCGAGCGGCGAGCGGTCACCCATGTTCGCGATGCGGGCGGCCTTCAGCTCGTCGAGGGTGTTGGCGGCCGCGAACGCGGCCGTCGCGGCGGCGACCGCCTCCCGGATCGCTGCGGGTTGCAGCGCGGCGACTTCGACCGGATCGAACGATTCGGTGGCCATGGATCGACTGATCTTTCGTCGGGGCGGCGGACCGCCCGGATGCCGGTTGGGGCGCGTCGAGTCAGGGACGCGCGGGGATGGCGGCCGCCAGCCGCCCGGCAAAGATCAGGTGACCCGACATGGCGGTGAGCTTAGTCGGCCGCCGGTACGACGTTCCGGCTGACCCGTCAGCGCCGGACGGCGATGGCCACGATCGACGCTGCCACTCCTGCCAGGCCGCCGAGCAGCACGAGTATCAGTCCTGGGCCGACGTCGACGGCCGCACCGAAGACGCCGATGACCTTGCCGACATCGTTGAAGTCGCTGAGCCTGTTGAGGGCCGCGAGCGTGATCAAGGACCCGACGACAACCCCGACGATGCCTACCCACAGTCGGCCTTGGCGGGCCAGGATGACGACGCCGAGCGCGAGCATGACGGCGCCGAAAAACGCCGAGCCCTCGCCCCCGAGGCCGGCGTCGGTACCCGCCAAGCCGACAGGGTGGAGCGTGCCGACGTCGACCGTCACCCACGTCAGGAACGAGCCGAGGATGGTGGCCAGACCCGCCGCGGCGAGCACCCCGCCGTTCCATGGCCGTGCGCGCGGTCCCAGCGGCCGGCACGCGGACGGGTGATGCGGATGGCCGTGTTCTGGCCACACTGAATAGCCGGCCGGCGACCAACGGATCGGCGGATCCCCTTGCGGAACGGTGTATTCGGGTGCCGCTTGGGTTTCGGTGTACGGCCGAGGCGGCTCCCACCCCGGCGGACCCTGGTACGTCATGCTGGCTCCTCGCTACCCCGACGCCGACAGTCCAGATCGTGGCCGCCCGGAGGCGCACGTCGGGCTTGGTCGAGCAAGGCTGTGCACAGCAGTCAGGGGTTGGGGACGAGGACGCTGCGTGCTTCCTTCACGTCGACAGTTGTGCTGGTGGCCGCTGCCGTGACCGTGCCGGGAATCGGCTGCCATGCACCGCCCTCGACGCGGAACTCGCCGGTCCAGACGAGGTCGGCGGTGATGGTGACTGTGTCGCTGCGCCGGTAGGTGTGGCCGAAGTAGCCCGGGCATTGCTGCGTGGTGCACGGGTGCGCAGCGGTGTACTCGGCGCCGGGGCCGTCTGTGCTGTCGGTGACGCCGTCGCCGAAGTTCCAGCGGACGCGTTCGATGTGCGCGCGGAGGTCGACCCGCTGTCCCAGCAGAGTCACCGTGCCGAGCGTGCGATCGGGCGACGTGTCGACCCAGAGGACGGTCTCGATGTTCACGAGGGTGATGTGTCCGGGTGGCGCGACCCCGATCGCCGGATGCGGCAACAACTTCTCCGCCTCATCGCGAACCATCGTTGCGGTCACCTCCGCGGTCTTTTGCAACGGAACCCGGCAACGCGGAACAACCTCCTGGTGACCGTTCGGATACGTGGTCACGACGACGAGGTCAGTAACCGTCGTGTTCGGAAGTTGATCTGCAGACTCCACGT
>JAVHVB010000408.1:0-4847 GCA_032160775.1 Pseudonocardiales bacterium
GCTGCCGCCGCCACCGCCACCGCTGCTGCTGCACGCGGCGAGCAATACCGCAGCCGCGGCAGCTGCCGCGGCTGCCACGCCGACGCGCGTCTTTCCGTTGAGCCCCGTCATATTTCCTCCTGGTTCGGTTACCTGCCTCGGCGACGCTGCCGACGGACGTTTCAACAAGGGTGGTGAGTCAGGTGGCTGGTGCCGCCTGTGAGCCGAGTACGACGCGCTCGAGCAGCAGCGCGCCGACATAGAAGATCAGACCGAGGGCCACCGCACCCAGCACCGACGCCCACGCAGCCGGATAGTTGGACGCGCCGACCGACGAGGTGATCCGCGAGCCGAGCCCGTTCTGCAGGCCGCCGAAGTACTCGCTCACCACCGCCGCGATGACGGCCAGCGAGGACGCGATGCGCAGGCCGGTGAAGAAGTGCGGCAGCGCGTTCGGGATCCGGATGACGCGCAGCACGTCGGTCTGCGTCGACGCGTAGCTCTGCATCAGCTCGCGGTGCACGGGGCTGAGCTGGGAGAGCCCCCGCAGCACGTTGAAGAAGACCGGCACGAATGCGCTGATAGCGACGACCTCGCGGCGTGGCAGCGTCGACAGTGGGGAGTACATGTTGTTGAGCAGCGGCGCGAGCGCCACGATCGGCATCGCCGCGAGCCCGGCTACGATGGGCGTGATCGCTCCGCCGAGGATCGGCAGCCGGCTGGCGAGCGCGGCAAGCAAGACGCCGGCGATCACCCCGCCCAGCAGCCCGACGAGCGCGTTGAGCCCACTGTGGCCCGCGGCGGTGACGATCCGTGCATGCTGATCGCCGAACGCCGTCCAGATGTCGCTCGGCGCCGGCAGGACGAACGTCCGGATGTCCTCGACCCGGACGAACAGCTGCCACAAGGCGACGAACAGCACGCCGAACAGAAGCGGCGGAAGCAGCCCGACGGCGGCGCGACGCAGCGTCATAACGCGCCCTCTGCCGCGTTCCGCCGGGCCTTCTCGACGTCCGCGACCACATCCGCGGTCGCCGGCACCGGCCGGCCGCGCAGCGCCTCGCGCACCTGGGTGATCGCGGCGTAGAAGGCGGGGGCCTCGCGGGTGTCGTCGGTGCGCGGCCCGAGGTCGACCGCGACGACGTCGCTGATCCGGCCGGGCCGGGCCGACATCACGATCACCCGGTCGGAGAGGAAGACTGCCTCCGGGATCGAGTGCGTCACGAAGACCACGGCGGCGCCCGTCTCGCCGGCGATCCGGACGAGCTCGTTCTGCATCCGCTCGCGGGTCATCTCGTCGAGCGCCCCGAACGGCTCGTCCATCAGCAGCAGCGCCGGGCTCTCGGCGAGCGAGCGAGCGATCGCGACCCGCTGCTGCATCCCTCCGGACAGCTGCGGCGGCCGGTGCCTCGCGAACTCGGACAGGCCGACCAGCTCGATCAGCTCGCCGGCGCGAGCGCGCCGCTTGGCCCGATCGACGCCGTGCAGCTCGAGTGGTAGTTCGATGTTGGCCTGCACCGTGCGCCAGTCCAGCAGCCCGGCCTGCTGGAACGCGATGCCGTAGTCCTGGTCGAGCCGCGCGCGGCGGGCCGGCTTGCCGTTCACTGCGACCTCGCCGGTCGTCGGCGGCAGCAGATCGGCGACGATGCGCAGCAGCGTGGACTTGCCACAGCCAGAGGGCCCGATGAGCGACACGAACTCGCCGCTGCCGATGGTGAGGTCGATCTCCTCGAGCGCGACGACTGTGCCGCGCCGGGCGGCGAACGTCTTGCCGACCCCGCGCAGGTGCACTGCGGGGGCGGGCGCCGGCCCGGGGCTCGTCTCGGGCTCGGTCATCGGGTGGTCGCTCCTCGGTGGTAGCGCCACAGCGCAAGATCGAAGGCGGCGATGGCGAGCAGCGCGGTCAGCCCGAGGGCGGCTGCGCCGATGACCGCCGCGTACACCCGGGACGGATCGCCGGTCGCCTGCTGCGAGTAGGTGATGATCAGCCGGCCGATGCCGCCTTCGAGGCCGGTGGAGATCTCCGCGACGATCGTGCCGACCACCGCGCCGGCCGCCGCCAGCCGCAGCGAGGGGACGAGGAACGGCACCGAGGCCGGCAGCTTGAGCCGGACCAGCGTGTGCCACCAGCTGGCTGCCGAGCAGCGGAAATAGTCGGCGTGCACCGCGGTCGGCGACTTCAGCCCGCGGACCATGCCGACCGCGACCGGGAAGAACGCAAGGTAGGCGGCGATGACGGCGACCGACATCCACCGGTCCCAGAAGTCCCAGCCCTGACCCCACTTCGTCACCAGGGGGGCGAGGGCGATGAGCGGCACGGTCTGGCTGAGCACCACGTAGGGCATCAGCGCACGCTCGAACACCGCAAGCCGGTCCATCAGCAGGGCCAGCAGCATGCCGACGAGCACGCCGATCGCGAACCCGGCCGCGGCCCAGCGCAGGGTGTGCACGGCCGAGTCGAACACCGAGTCGAAGACCGTCTTGGACGGGCCGAAGGTGATCGCGCCGCCGACCTCGGGGTCCCCGAACGCGTGCCAGATCCTCGACAGGTGCGGCATCGACGCGTCGGTCGTGCGCGGCAGTACCCGGGTGCCGAACAGCTTCACGCCGTCGGTCGGTCCCCAATCCTTGTACGCCTCCCAGATGGCGCCGAGCGCGACCAGCGCGACGCCGACCAGCGCGGCCCGCGCGAGCCAGCGCCCAACGGGTTGGCTCATACCTTGGCGGCCTTGCGGACGTTGACGGCCGGGAGCACCTTGTCGCCGTACGCGCCGAGCGTTTCTGTCTTCGCGTCGTGCTGCAGGTATACGGCGAACTGGTCGACGCCCAGTGACTCGAGTTGCTGCAACCGCTCGATCTGCGTCTCGACCGGGCCGATGAGGCAGAACCGATCGATGACATCGTCCGGCACGAACGACGTGTGGGTATTGCCCGCCTTGCCGTGCTGGTTGTAGTCGTAGCCCTGCCGGCCGGCGATGTAGTCCGAGAGCGCCTTCGGCACCGCCGCGCCGTCGGCACCGTAGCGCCCCACGATGTCGGCCACATGGTTGCCGACCATGCCGCCGAACCACCGACACTGATCGCGACCGTGTGCCAGGTGTGCGTCCGACCCGTCGGTCACATAGGCCGGCGCAGCCACGCAGATCGAGATCGAAGCCGGGTCGCGCCCCGCGTCGGCCGCTGCCTTGCGGACCGCAGCGATCGACCACGCGGTGATGTCCGGGTCGGCGAGTTGCAGGATGAACCCGTCGCCGATCTGGCCGGTGAGGGCAAGCGCCTTGGGGCCGTAGGCGGCGACCCAGATGGGCAGCTTCGAGCCGCGCGACCATGGGAACTGGAGCGAGTTTCCCTTGTAGTGGGCTGGTTCGCTGTTGCCGAGTGCACGGATGACCTCGATGGACTCGCGCAGCTGGGCCAACGTCACCGGCGCGCCGTTGATCACCCGGACCGCGGAATCGCCGCGGCCGATGCCGCAGATCGTGCGGTTGCCGAACATGTCGTTCAGCGTGGCAAACAGCGACGCGGTGACCGTCCAGTCCCGGGTGGCGGGATTGGTGACCATCGGGCCGACCGTCACGCGCTTGGTGTTGGCCAGGATCTGGCTGTACACGACGTACGGCTCCTGCCACAGCAAGTGCGAGTCGAACGTCCACACGTGGGTGAAGCCGAGGATCTCCGCCTGCCGCGCCAGCTCGACGACCCGCCACGCCGGCGGGTCGTTCTGCAGTACTACGCCGAAGTCCACGTCAGATCAGATTCTGCGACAGCGCGCGCTTGACGAACTTGCCGTGGCCCTTGCTGCCGACATAACCGGTCTCGTCCTTCACGACGGTGCCGCGGGACAGGACGACGTCGACGTGCCCGTCGATCTCCCAGCCCTCCCACGCGGAGTAGTCCATGTTCATGTGGTGCGTCTTGCCGATGCCGATGGACGTGTGCCCGTTCGGGTCGTACACCACGATGTCCGCGTCCGCGCCCGGCGCCAGCACGCCCTTCCTGCCGTACAGGCCGAACATCCGGGCTGGCGTCGTGCAGCAGACGTCCACCCACTTCTCCAGCGAGATCCGCTTGTCGACTACACCCTGGAACAGCAGATCCATCCGGTGCTCGACCGAGCCGATGCCGTTCGGGATCTTCGAGAAGTCGCCCAGGCCGAGCTCCTTCTGGTCCTTCATGCAGAACGGGCAGTGGTCAGTGGACACCGCGGTGACGTCGCCGGTGCGGATGTAGTTCCACAGCTCGTCCTGGTGATGCTCGGCGCGCGAGCGCAGCGGCGTCGAGCACACCCACTTCGCGCCGTCGAATCCCGGCGCGCCGAGGTGCTCCTCCAGCGATAGGTACAGGTACTGCGGGCACGTCTCGGCGAACACGTTGCGGCCCTCGTCGCGCGCCTCGGCGATGCGTCGGAGCGCCTGCTTCGCCGACACGTGCACGACGTAGAGCGGCGCGCCGGTGATGTCGGCGAGCATGACCGCGCGGTGCGTGGCCTCCTGCTCGGTCTGCCACGGGCGGGTGATGCCGTGGTAGTACGGCGCCGTCTCGCCGCGCTCGAGTGCCTGCTTCACCAGCACGTCGATGGCCGAGCCGTTCTCGGCGTGCATCATGATCAGCCCGCCGTTGCCGGCGGCGGTCTGCATCGCGCGAAGGATCTGCCCGTCGTCGCTGAGAAACACGCCCGGGTAGGCCATGAACAGCTTGAAGCTGGTCACCCCCTCGTCGATCAGTTCGTCCATCGCCTTCAACGACTCGTCGTCCACCTCGCCGATGATCTGGTGGAACGCGTAGTCGACGGCGCAGTTGCCGCCCGCCTTGTCGTGCCACGCCGCGACCTGGTCCTGCACGCGCTGACCGTGTGCCTGCACGACGAA
>JAVHVB010000409.1:0-3357 GCA_032160775.1 Pseudonocardiales bacterium
CGATCCTGCGGGTGATGTACACCGCGTTCAGCACGACAAGCAGCGACTGGCGGCCGATCATCTGGACCGTCGCGATCATCTCCATGCTGGTGGGCGCGATCTTCGGCCTCACCCAGACGGACGTGAAGCGCATCCTGGCGTACTCGTCCATCGCCCACGCGGGTTTCATCCTCGTCGGCCTGCTGGCCGCGAACGGCAAGCTGCCGGGCAAGGACGGCATCTCGAGCATCCTGTTCTACCTGCTGACCTACGGCTTCGCGACGCTCGGCGCGTTCGGCCTGCTCATGGTCGTGCGCGACGCCGACGGCGAGGCGACGCATCTGTCGCAGTGGTCCGGGTTGGCCCGCAAGAGCCCGGTGGTCGCCGCGGTGATGACGATCCTGCTGCTGTCGATGGCCGGCATCCCGCTCACAGCCGGGTTCACCGGCAAGTTCTTCATCTTCCGCGCCGCGTGGGACAGCGCCGGCCCGCTGGTCGTCATCGCGCTGATCTGCTCCGCGATCGCCGCGTTCTTCTACCTGCGCATCGTGGTGCTGATGTACTTCGCCGAGCCGCCGGAGAACGCGCCGACGATCGCCATCCCGGGCTGGTCGACGACGATCGCGCTCACCTTCGGGGTCATCGTCACCGTCGCGCTCGGCGTTTTCCCGCAGCCGATCATCGACCTGGCCGGCAAGGCCGCACACTTCACTACGTGAGAGGTGGAGTGAACGCTCACCTCCGGTTCGCGGTCCAGGACGGGGTCCGATGAGTCCGCTCGGGCTGGGCGTCGAGTTCGGCGACGCGGTACTGGAGGAGTCCGTCCGTGCCGGGTTGGCTGCGGTCGAGACGTCGCTGCGCGAAGCCGTGGAGTCGGCGGACGAATTCGTCGCGGTCGCTGCCCGCTACCTCGTCGACGCCGGCGGCAAGCGGTTCCGGCCGATGGTCTCGATGCTGGCGGCGCATTTCGGCGATCCGTCCCGTCCGGAGATCGTGCCGTCGGCCGTGGTCTGCGAGATCACCCATCTGGCGACGCTGTATCACGACGACGTGATGGACGAGGCGGCGGTGCGTCGCGGTGCCGAGTCGGCGAACGCGCGCTGGGACAACACCGTCGCCATCTTGACCGGCGACTTCCTCTTCTCCCGTGCGTCGAACATCCTGGCTGACCTCGGGCCGTACGCGGTGCGGTTGCAAGCGCGGACGTTCGAGCGGCTGGTCGTCGGGCAGATCCACGAGACGATCGGCCCGCAGGGCGGCGACGACCCGATCGAGCACTACCTCGGCGTGCTCGCCGACAAGACCGGTTCGCTCATCGCCACCGCCGCGGAGTTCGGTGCGCACTACGCGGGGGTCGGCCCGGACGTGGTCGACCGGCTGCGCACCTTCGGTGAGCAGATCGGCGTGGCGTTCCAGCTCAGCGACGACATCCTCGACGTCGCGTCGACCTCGACCGAGTCGGGCAAAACCCCGGGTACGGATCTGCGCGAAGGGATCCCGACGCTGCCGGTGCTGTACGCGCTGCGCTCGACCGGTGCCGACGACGCGCGGCTGCGCACGTTGGTCGCGCGTCCGTTGGTCGACGACGCCGAGCACGCGGAGGCGATGGCACTGCTGTGCGCGTCGGCCGCGATGGATCAAGCCCGGGCGACGCTGCGCACCTACGCGGAGACCGCCCGGTCGACCCTGAGCGGGCTGCCTGACGTCCCCGCGCGCGCCGCCTTCGAGGCGCTGACCGAACTGGTGATCGCCCGCACCGGATGATCACCATCGGTGATGGATGGCCGTCTGCGGGGTACAAGATGCCCAGCGGCGAAACCAGCGGCTGCCGACTCATCCGGGGTACCTCATGTCAACGGCAATCGCTTCTCGGCGGTCGCAGGCCGAGCGCAATCTGCGCCGCCTCGACTGCCTGGCCAAGGTCAGCGTCGGTCGCCGATCCGCCGAACGCCGGCGCTACGAGTTGGCGACCGCGTTGGATGTGTGCGTCCGCCGGGCCGAGCGGGCGGCCGGACCGGTGCGTCCCGCATGACTTCGTTCTCGCAGGTCCTAGCCGGGCGGCGGCGCGTTCTGGCCGGACCGGGTGCTGCCCAGCAGGGCGAGCAGCGGGGGCACCGCTTGCTCCGGCGCACCTCACGTCATCGCGTTGAACCCGTCCTGCACGCGACGAACGATGTCGACGTCCTGCTCGGGCTGCTGGCCGCGGACGACACCTCGGACGCCTACCCGTAGGGCCGCGGCCGGAGACTCCGCAGCTCGAGGCGTCGTTCAGCCGGCCGCCCACTGGCACGCCCACGCAACCGCGGCCCGGCCGAGGGCGTGCGGATCGGCACTCGTGACGAGCGCGTTCTGGGTCAGCCGGGCGAGTTCGGCGATCTCCTCGTCCGAGCGGGTGATGTTCATGGCTGCCAGCGCCGAGCGGACCGCGTCCGCAGTGCGGGTCCCGGTCTGCTTCGCGAACGCGTCCTTGGCCCGGCAGACCACCCCGACGTCTTCCTTCGTCTCGTTGGTGCCGAACACATCCCGCAGCTTGGCCTGCAGGGCGTCGAGCTTCAGATCGCCGAGGTCGACCGGGTTCGACACCTCGGGCAGGTGCACCAGCACGTGGTCGTGCGCCGCGTCGACGACGGCGTCGCCGATACCGCGGGCGACGTCCGGAGCGTTGCCCTTGAGTGCGCTACACCCGGTCGTCGCGCAGGCCAGCGCGACGACGATGGCGACGATGCGACGCTTCACGGCTGCTCCCCCGGGGATGCGGTGCAGCCTAACCCGGTCGACAATCACCGGCATGAGAGCGCGGTCGTTCGGCTGGCTGGCGGCGAGTGCCGCGGTGCTGATCACCGCCGCGTGCTCGTCGTCGGCTGCGCCTCGCACGTGCACCCTGATCGGCTCCGAAAGCGGTGTCGTAGTCAAGTTCGACGAGGGAGTGCTCCCGGTGACCGGTCAAGTTTCGATTCGGGCGTGTGTCGATGACGAGTGCCGGAGCCACGTGACGGCAGCCGTCGCTTCCGTAGCTCTTGTTCCGGTGCTGCCTACGCCCGCCGACGCCGACGTCGAGATCCGGGTCAGCGTGCTGTCCGGGAAGGGAAAGACGCTCTTCTCCGGCTCGACCAGGGCGCACACAAACGCAAATGAACCGAACGGGCCGGGGTGTGGCCGGTGGTGGCAAGTGGGCGTCGTGGCGCACCGCGACGGCACGCTGACGCCTGGACCGTAGTCCCGGCGACTACCGCCTCGCAGCGAGCGGCGCGCGGGTCAGCTCGCGGCGGGGTGGTTGAAGGTGATGTCGTCGAGGTGGTGTGTGGTGTTGCGGATGGGTTTTCGGTGTGGGTCGTACCAGGTGGGTGGTCGCCACCAGGGGGTGCCGTTGATCATGAC
>JAVHVB010000410.1:0-5580 GCA_032160775.1 Pseudonocardiales bacterium
CCAGCGCTGGGGCGTCGGCGTGCTCGCCGACCCCGGCACCACCTTCGCCAACAAGAACGGCTGGCTGGGCATCGACAACTCGAACGGGCCGGGCGAGGACGACAACGGCCTGTGGGTCACGAACAGCCTCGGCGTCGTTCGGGTGCACGGCCGGCCGCTGCTCGTGGCCCTGTTCAGCCGGCACAACCCGGATCTGGACAGCGGTATCCGGCTCATCCAGAGGCTGGCCCGCGTCGCCGCCCCCGCCGTCCTGCCCGCCCGCTGAGCCGCCGAACCGGTCAGTACGAGTCCTTGATGCGGACCATGCCGGCCAGTGTGGCGATGTAGGCCGTCCCGTCCGGGCCGAGGTAGACCGCCGCGTAGTGGTTGTTGAAGCCGGGGCCGGTGCCGGTGAGCTTGCTGAACACCGTGCGCCCGGTGCGGATGTCGATGGCGGTGAAGTACCACGCGTCGGCCAGCACGGTCTTCGGCTTCGTGTAGACGTAGAGCAGCCCAGTGGCCAGCGACGCCTTCGGCACCGACGTCGGCGCCACCTGATTGCTCGTCCAGGCCACCTGGCAGCTGCCGTCGACGACATCCACCTTCGCGATGCCCGGGGTGGTCGTCGCGCCGAGCAGCGTCGACGTCGGGTCCTTGTAGCCGTAGTTGTTCTCGACGAGCAGCGAGTCGCCGACGGCGACCAGCGAGTTCTCGGTCGCGCTCGCGCCTTCGCCGAAGACCGGCGCCCCGCACACCGGCTGACCGCCGCTGTCCTTGCCCCGCTGATAGACGAGCACGTTCATCCGCGGCTCGGCGTTGTCGGTGATCGCGACGAGATCGGGGCCGACCAGGGTGGGCGTGGTGCCGCTGCCCTGCGCCAGCTGGCCGGTCTTCAGCTGCGTCCCGCGGTCGTAGGCCTGCCGCCAGGTCACGATCGGCGTGCCGTCCGGCCCCGCGTCGAAGCGGTACAGCGCGTGGTCGGACACGATGAACACGCCGCCGGTCTCGTCCACGGCGAACGAGTTGTCGATGATCTCGCCGGCCAGCTGCACGAACCGCACGCGGCCGGTGTCCGGATCGATGCTGCCGACGATCCCGTTGCCGCTCTCGAACCAGATCCGCCCGGACCAGTCCGGCATCAGCGCGATCAGGCAGTCGGTCGACGGCACGGCTGAGCTGACGTCGTACGAGCGGCGCTGGACGAACCCGAACAGTGACTCGGCGATCACCACGACGTGCCGGTCCGTGGTCGCGACGACGGCGCGGTCCTGGTCGTCGAGGTAGAAGTAGGTGCCGCCGCAGAGATCGCTGAGCGGGCTCGTGCCCGGCCGGATGTTGCGCGGCGGGAGCTGCTTGGTCGCAATGATTGCCAGCGTGCGCGGGTTGATCAGGCGCAGGACGGGCCCACGCAGGTTGCCGCACAGCGCCACGATGCGGCCGGCCGCGTCGAACGCCTCGGTGGCGCACTCCTCGACGCCGTAGGACCGCGTCGTCACCACCGGCGCGCGGCCGAGCGGGCCCGGTCCGGTGTAGGCGTCGGTCGCGTACGCGTCGTTGTGCATGTTGTTGCGCCCGTTGGGCGCCAGGTGCGGGTGCTGCGGCACAGGGTAGGACGCGATGGGGTCGGCGGTGGCCGCACTGCCGATGAACCGCGGAACCAGTAGCGGGCCCGGAGCCGACGGGATCGGCAGCGCGGCGGCGGCAGTATTGGCAGTGCTCACGACGAACACGTGTGCGGCGCCGGCCAGTCCTGGTAGCAGGCGTCGTCGCAGCATGTAACCCACCGGTTACATGTAGCCAGCCGATTACAGTGTTGTCAAATGGAGGCCAGCCCTGCGCCGTCCCGCCGCCGCCCGCCGCACGGGCGGGTGGAGGTGATGGCCGCGGTGCAGGCGGCCGCCGTCGAGTTGCTCGCCGACTACGGCCCGCGCGAAGTCACGGTGCGCGGTGTCGCCGCCCGCGCCGGCGTGAACCACGCGCTCATCCACCGCCACTACGGCACCAAGGACGCGCTCATCCGCGCCGTCGTCACCGAACAGTCCCGGCAACTCGGCGCCCGCGCCGCCGAACTGCCGAACGCGGACGCCGCGACGATGCTGCGCCTGCTGCAGGACCAGCCTGCGTACTGGCGGGTCATCGCGCGGATCACCCTCGACGACCCGACACTGCTCGCCGGTCAACAGCTGCCGGCCGCCGCTGCAGCCCTGGCGATGATCGCCGGCGGCCCGGACGCCGACGAGGCCACCCGGGTGGCCGCCGCAGTCGCCGCCGCGACGGCGCTCGGCTGGCTGGTCTTCGGCCCGCACCTTGCACACGTGCTGAATCTGCCCGATCGGGAGCAGTTCGACGCGCAGGTCGGCGCGGCCGTCCGCCGCGCCGTCGGTTTTGGCGCCCGGGCGTCAAATAGCCGGTCGGGACGCCAAAAGCGTTAGCCGCCGGCGAGGTGCCCGAGCAGGTCCTGCCGGGTGAGCACCCCGGCAGGCTTGCCGTCGACGTGCACGAGCAGGGCGTCGGCCTTGCCGAGCGCGTCGACCGCGGCGGTGACCGGCTCGCCCGAGCCGATGATCGGCAACGGCTCGGACATGTGGCCCTCGACCGCGTCGGCCAGCACCGCCGAGCCAGTGAACAACGCATCCAGCAACGCCCGCTCGGACACCGACCCGACCACCTCACCGGCGGTGACCGGCGGCTCGGCCTTCACGATCGGCATTTGCGAGACGCCGTACTCGCGCAAGATGTTGATCGCCTCGCGCACCGTCTCGTTCGGGTGCCCGTGCACGAGCGCGGGCGTGTCACCGGACTTCTCCCGCAGCACGTCGCCGACGGTGAACCCGGAGGACGCGGTGACGAAGCCGTAGTCAGCCATCCACTCGTCGTTGAAGATCTTGGACAGGTACCCGCGGCCGCCGTCGGGTAGCAGCACGACGACGACGTCGTCCGGCCCGCAGCGCGCGGCGACCTCCAACGCCGCCACGACAGCCATGCCGCACGAGCCGCCGACGAGCAGGCCCTCCTCGCGGGCCAGCCGCCGGGTCATGGCGAAGGACGCGGCGTCCGACACGGCGACGATCTCGTCGGCGACGTCCCGGTCGTACGCCGACGGCCAGAAGTCCTCGCCGACGCCCTCGACCAGGTAGGGCCGGCCCGTCCCGCCCGAGTACACCGAGCCCTCCGGGTCGGCGCCGATGATCTGCACCGGCCCGCGCTCCTTGAGGTAGCGGCCGATGCCGCTGATCGTGCCGCCGGTGCCGACACCGGTGACGAAGTGGGTGATCCGTCCCTCGGTCTGTTCCCACAGCTCCGGGCCGGTCGTCTCGTAGTGCGAGATCGCGTTGTTCGGGTTGGAGTACTGATCGGGCTTCCAGCCGCCCGGCCGCTCGCGGGCGAGCCGGTCGGACACCGAGTAGTACGAGCGCGGGTCCTCCGGCGCGACCGCGGTCGGGCAGACCACCACCTCGGCGCCGTACGCACGCAGGGTGTCGATCTTGTCCTTGCTCACCTTGTCCGGGCAGATGAACACACAGTGGTAGCCGCGCTGCTGGGCGACGATCGCCAGCCCGATCCCGGTGTTGCCGGAGGTCGGCTCGACGATCGTCCCACCGGGCTTCAGCTCGCCGGACGCCTCGGCCGCGTCGATCATCCGGACCGCGATGCGGTCCTTCACCGAGCCGCCCGGGTTGAAGTACTCGACCTTCGCCAGCACGGTCGGTGCCAGCCCTTCCGTCACGCGGTTCAGCCGGACCAGCGGGGTGTTGCCGATCAGCTCGACCATCGATTCGCTGTAGCGCACTGTGCCTCCTGGGTCATCGCGCGAGCGCTCATCGCGCAAACGTAGCCACTAATGTCGGTCTCTGTGACACTCCGCCGGGCCCGCCGCATCGCGCTGTTCAGTGGCGGGAGCCTGGCCGGGCTGGCCCTCACCGGGCTGGGGGCACTCGCCGGGCTGATCTACGGCGAGGTGAAGCTCGCCGAGCGGCGGATACCGGTCGCGAAGGACGCGCCGCCCGAACACAACGACACGATCTGGGCCGCGGCCGGGGTCAGCCGCGCCAGACCGCCGATCCGGATCGCGATGGTGGGCGATTCGACCGCGGCCGGTTACGGCGTCTACCGCGACCGCGATACCCCGGGCGCACAGCTGGCGATCGGCATCTCCGAGGCGGCCCGCCGGCCGGTGCACGTCACCAACGTGGCCGTCGTCGGCGCCGAGTCGCCGGACCTTCCCGTGCAGGTCGACGCGCTGGGCCGCAAGTCGCTCGACATCGCGGTCGTGATGATCGGCGCCAACGACGTGACCGAGCGGACCAAGCCGGCGGTCGCGGTCCCGTTCCTCGAGGACACCGTGCGCCGGTTGCGGGCGATGGGCGCAGAGGTGGTCGTCGGCACCACCCCCGACCTCGGCACGATCCGACCGCTGGCCCAGCCGCTGCGCGCGTACGCCCGCCGGCTGTCCCGGGAGATGGCCAAGGCGCAGACCGTCGCGGTGATCGGCGCGGGCGGGCGCACCGTGTCGCTCGGTGACCTGCTCGGCCCGCTGTTCATGACCCGCCTCGAGCTGTTCTCCGAGGACCAGTTCCACCCGTCCGCGGCCGGCTACGCCGAGGCGGCGGCCGCGGTGCTGCCGTCCTGCCTGGACGCGCTGGGCATCGGTACCCGGGCGCGCTCGGCGAGCGCCTTCACCACCCGCCGCGTCAAGCCGGCGAAGCGGGCTGCTGCGCAGGCGGTGGCGCACCCCGGCACCGAGGTCGCCGGGGCCGAGCGGTTCGGCCGCAGCGAGGGTCGCCGCGGACCCTTCGCGCAGCTGCGGCGCCGGCGCCCGCGCCGCCCGCAGCGCCGGTCCCCCGAGGAGGCCGTGCCGGTCAGCGTCGCGCCCTCGACGTGATCCATGTCCTCTCGCACTGACACGGCGCGCGGCGCGGTGGCAGCATCGAGGTACTTCCCCGCGTCCTGCGCCGTTGCTCATAGGGAGCCCGTCCATGCCTGAAGCCGTCATCGTCGCCACTGCCCGCTCGCCGATCGGCCGGGCCGGCAAGGGGTCGCTGGTCACCATGCGCCCGGACGAGCTCGCCGCCCAGATGGTGCGTGCAGCGCTGGACAAGGTGCCGCAGCTCGACCCCCGCGACCTGGACGACCTGATGATGGGCTGCGGGCAGCCGGCCGGTGAGGCAGGCGCCAACATCGGCCGCGCCGTCGCCGTCGAACTCGGCTACGACTTCCTGCCCGGGACGACGGTCAACCGCTACTGCTCGTCATCGCTGCAGACCTCGCGGATGGCCTTCCACGCGATCAAGGCCGGCGAGGGTGACGTGTTCGTGTCGGCCGGCGTCGAGACGGTGTCCCGCTTCGTCAACGGCAGCGCCGACGGGTGGCCGAACACGCACAACGAGAAGTTCAACGAGGCCGAGCAGCGCGCCGCGAAGAAGGCGGAGTCGGGCGCGGACGAGTGGCACGACCCGCGTGCGGATGACCTGCTGCCCGACGTCTACATCGCCATGGGGCAGACCGCGGAGAACCTCGCGCTGTACAAGGACGTCAGCCGCGAGGACATGGACCGCTTCGGCGTGCGCTCGCAGAACCTCGCCGAGGCCGCGCTCGCGAACG
>JAVHVB010000411.1:0-3371 GCA_032160775.1 Pseudonocardiales bacterium
CCGGGATCGCCCCGCGCCCCTGGGCCGCCGGGGCGTGGATCACCACCCGGCCGTGCGGCAGCATCTGCCGCCGTCCGGCCGCGCCGCCGGCCAGCAGCATCGCCGCGCTCGCCACCGCCTCCCCCACGCAGGTCGTCGACACCTGCGGACGGATGTACTGCATCGCGTCGTAGATCGCCAAGGTCGCCTGGATCGAGCCGCCGGCTGAGTTGATGTACAGGTCGATCGGCCGGTCCGGGTTGTCCGACTCGAGGTGGATCAGCTGGGCGATGATCGCGTTGGCCACGCCGTCGTCGATGCCGGTGCCCAGGTAAACGACACGCTCGGCCAGCAGCCGGCTGTAGACGTCCACGGTGCGCTCCCCCTGCGGGGTGCGGGTGGTGACGTAGGGGATCGCGTAGCTGGTCACCGGGCCGCCCCCAGTCCCATCGTGTGTCCCTGGCGGGGCAGGATGTCCTCGGCCGAGTCCACGACGTGGTCGACGAACCCGTACGCCAGCGCCTCCGCGGCGTGGAACCACCGGTCGCGCCGCGAGTCGGCCTCGACGGTGGCGACGCTCTGCCCGGTGTCCTCGGCGATCAGGCCCAGCACGGTGTCGCGGGTGCGGCGCAGGTCGTCGGCCTGGATCGCGATGTCCATCGCGGTGCCGCCGATGCCGGCCGAGCCCTGGTGCAGCAGCACTTTGGCGTGCGGGGTGATGTAGCGCTTGCCCCGCGTCCCGGCGCTGAGCAGGAACTGGCCCGCGCTGTAGGCCATCCCGATGTCGACGGTGACGACGTCGTTCGGGATGGCCCGCATGCAGTCGCGGATCGCCAGCATGCCCGGCACCGAACCGCCCGGTGAGTTGATCAGCAGCCGGATGTCGGTGACCGGGTCCTCGGTGGCGAGCAGGACCAGGCCGGCGCACAGCCGGTTGCTGTTCCAGTGCTCGAGCGGCTCGCCGAGCAGCAATGTGCGCCGCTCGAACAGCCGCCGGTAGATCTCTTCGTCCAGCCGGTGGCCGGGGGGTGTTGTCTGTGGCTCGCTCATGTCCGCCAGCGTGCCGCCGAACCGGGCTGCCCGGGGCCGGATGCTGCTCACAGCAGATCCGCCCCGAGCAGCCCGCTCGGAGTCCTACCGACCGCGGACGGTCAGCTGCAACCGCTGGTGCTGCCGCAGCCCTCGCAGACGAAGCAGCTGCCGGCCGGGCGCATCTTGGTGCCGCAGTTCATGCACAGCGGCGCGTCGGCCGACGAGGCCATCAGCGACTCGATGAGCTCGGTCGAGCTGCGCACCCCGGCGGGCGCCTCGGCGGCGGTCTCGACCACCAGCTCGTCGTCCACCTCCGGCGGCGCGGGTGGCGCCTCGATCGGCGCCGACTGGGCCATCGTCTCGAACTCGACCTCGTCGTCCTCGATCGGCGCGTACGAGCCGGTCTCGAGCTGCCGGGTGCGCTCGGTCGCGGTATAGATGCCGAGCGCGGACCGCTCGTCGAAGGGCAGGTAGTCCAGCGCCAGCCGGCGGAAGATGTAGTCCATCACCGACTGCGCCATCCGGATGTCCGGGTCGTCGGTGAGGCCGGCCGGCTCGAAGCGCATGTTCGCGAACTTCTGCACGTAGGTCTCGAGCGGCACGCCGTACTGCAGCGCGATCGAGATCGCGATGGAGAACGCGTCCATCACGCCGGCCAGCGTCGAGCCCTGCTTGCCGAGCTTGAGGAAGACCTCGCCGAGCCCGTCGTCCGGGTAGGAGCCGGCCGTCATGTACCCCTCGGCCCCACCGACCGAGAACGACGTGGTCTTCGACGGCCGCGAGCGGGGCAGCCGGGTGCGCTTCGGCCGGTACTCGACGACCTTGTCGGCCGACCCGCCGGCGTCTGCCGCGCTGGCCTCGGCCCCGTTGTTCTCGCCCTTGCCCGCGGACAGCGGCTGGCCGACCTTGCAGTTGTCGCGGTAGACGGCCAGCGCCTTCAGGCCGAGCTTCCAGCCCTGGAAGTAGACGTCCTCGATGTCTTCGACGGTCGCCGTCTCGGGCAGGTTGACCGTCTTGGAGATCGCGCCGGAGATGAACGGTTGTACGGCGGACATCATCCGCACGTGGCCCATCGGCTTGATCGCCCGGTTGCCCATCGCGCAGTCGAACACCTCGTAGTGCTCCTGGCGCAGCCCGGGCGCGTCGACGACGTGGCCGTGCTCGGCGATGTACTCGACGATCGCCTCGACCTGCTCCTCCTGGTAGCCGAGGGCGCGCAGTGCGCGCGGCACCGTCTGGTTGACGATCTGCATCGAGCCGCCGCCGACGAGTTTCTTGAACTTCACCAGCGCGAGGTCGGGCTCGACGCCGGTGGTGTCGCAATCCATCATCAAGCCGATGGTGCCGGTCGGCGCGAGCACCGAGGCCTGGGCGTTGCGCCAGCCGTTCGTCTCGCCGATCTTGTTGCCCTTCGCCCACTCCTCGGTGGCGACGGCGAGCACACTGCGGTCGTTGTCGTGCAGCGAGCGCACGGTGTCGTTGGCCGCGGCGTGCTTGCGCATCACCCGTGCGTGGGCCGACGCGTTGCGGGCGTAGCCGGCGTACGGGCCGACGACGCCGGCCAGTTCGGCCGAACGGCGGTAGGCGGTGCCGGTCATCAACGAGGTGATCGCCGCGGCCATCGCCCGGCCGCCGTCGGAGTCGTAGGCAAGGCCGGTGGCCATCAGCAGTGCGCCGAGGTTGGCGAAGCCGATGCCGAGTTGGCGGTAGTCGCGGGTGTTGACGCCGATCGCCTCGGTCGGGAAGTCGGCGAAGCAGATCGAGATGTCCATCGCGGTGATGATCAGCTCGACCGCCTTGACGAACTTCTCGGTGGCGAACGTGTCGTCGTCCTGGAGGAACTTCATCAGGTTCAGCGACGCGAGGTTGCACGACGTGTTGTCCAGGCTCATGTACTCCGAGCACGGGTTCGACGCGGTGATCCGCCCGGTCTCCGGGTTGGTGTGCCAGTCGTTGATCGTGTCGTCGTACTGGATGCCCGGGTCCGCGCACTCCCACGCCGCCTGCGCCACCTTGCGGAACAGCTCCTTGGCGCCGACGGTCTCGATGACCTCGTGCGTGCTTCGGGCGCGCAGGCCGAACTCGGTGTCCTCTTCGACCGCGCGCATGAACTCGTCGCTGACCCGGACCGAGTTGTTCGCGTTCTGGTACTGGACCGAGGTGATGTCGGCGCCGCCGAGATCCATGTCGAAGCCCGCGTCGCGCAGGACGCGGATCTTGTCCTCTTCGCGCGCCTTGGTGGTGACGAATTCCTCGATGTCCGGGTGGTCGATGTCGAGGACGACCATCTTGGCCGCGCGGCGCGTGGCGCCGCCGGACTTGATGGTGCCGGCGGAGGCGTCGGCGCCGCGCATGAAGGA
>JAVHVB010000412.1:0-3442 GCA_032160775.1 Pseudonocardiales bacterium
CGCGGGATGAACCCGGTGACGCCGGCGTAGGCCTTGGCAGTGGCCAGCTCGTCCTCGGTGTAGTTCAGCTGGATGGCCGGCACGCCACCGCGGATCGCCGACGACACGGCCTCGGCGAAGCGCGCCATCGACGCGCCGAGCACGCGCAGCACACCGAGCGCGGTCACCTCGCCGACGAACCCGCTCAGATCCGACCAGGTGCGCAGACCTTCGACGTCCGCCTCGCTGAGCGCGATCTGGTCGACATCGGCGACGGTGAGCCCGAGCGCCGCCCACGCGTGCTGGACGTCCTCCAGCGGACGGCTGATCGCCTGGGCCGCAGTGCGGAGGCTGTGCACCGCCTTGCCGGACTTGAGCGCGCCGTCGCCGGACAGCGCGAACAGCCGGCCGTGCTTCTCGGCCGCGACCATCTCCTCGAGAGTGAAGCCGAGTCCGTCGAGGTACTCCAGCAGCGCCCGTCGCTCGTGCGCGTTCTTGATCCCGGCGGCTGTCAGCGCATCCAGATCGACCACCTGGCAAGTACAGCACGGGAATGCGGATGTGCAGTCGGGTATTGCTAGAGGAGTGCGCATCCCCGGCGTCGGCCACCCGATCACCATCGAACCCGCGGGCGAGCGGGTGATCGTGCGCGCCGGCGGGCGGGTCGTCGCGGAGACGACCGCTGCGCTGATCCTGCGCGAGGCGCGGCTCGCGCCCGTGTACTACGTCCCCCTGCGCGACGTGGACCGGGCGGCGATCGAGCGGTCCACGCACACCAGCCACTGCCCCTACAAGGGCGATGCGTCCTACTACGACCTGGCGACGGGCGACGGCGTCGTTCCGAATGCGATCTGGGAGTACCTGGAGCCCTACGACTCGGTGGGCGAGATCGCCGGCCACGTTGCGTTCTATCCGCACCTGGTGGACATCAGCGCGGCTCCGATGTGAGCGAGCTCGTCGGCCGGTTGCGCGCGGCGGGCTGCGTTTTCGCCGAGGACGAGGCGCGGCTGCTGCTGGAGGCGGCGGACTCGCCGGACTCGCTCGAGGTCCTCGTCCGACGCCGGGTCGGCGGCGAGCCGTTGGAGCACCTGCTGGGCTGGGTGGAGTTCTGCGGGCTGCGGTTGGCGGTCGAGCCGGGAGTGTTCGTGCCGCGCCGGCGGACCGAGTTCGTGGCGCGCGAGGCGGCCGGTCTGGTCCGCGCCGGCGACGTGCTCGTCGACCTGTGTTGTGGCTGCGGCGCGATAGCCGCTGCGGTCGCTGCCGCCGTGCCTGGGGTCGAGGCGCACGCGGCAGACCTCGATCCGGCTGCGGTGCGCTGTGCGCGTCGCAACATCGCCGGTCCGGTCTACGCCGGCGACCTGTTCGCGGCGCTGCCCGCGCTGTTGCGCGGCCGGGTCGCCGTGCTCACCGGCAACGCGCCGTATGTGCCGACCGGGGCCGTCGCGACGATGCCGCCGGAGGCGCGGTTGCACGAGCCGCGGACGGCACTCGATGGTGGTCCGGACGGCTTGTCGATCCTCGGCCGGCTGGTCGACGGAGCCCGGGACTGGCTCGCCCCGGGTGGCGCGGTGCTCGTCGAGGCGAGCCGCGCTCAGGCGCCGGCGCTTGCCGAACGGGTGGCCGCCGCCGGTCTGGTGGCCGACATCCGCACCGACGACGCTACCGAGGCGACGGTCGTCGTCGGCTCGGCCGGCTGACTCAGCCGTCCCACCTGCCGTTGCGCATCAGCACCCGGCCGCGCAACTCGTTCTCCTCGCGCCACGCCTGGATGCGACGCGGTTCCAGCACCAGGTAGACGTAACCCTCGCCCGCCGTGCGCGGGTCCCAGTCGGACTGCGCGGCGTACGCGTCCGCGATCGCCATCGGCACCTGCTCGGCCGCGACGATCCGCTCGACCACGGCGTCGATCATCACAACGTCGCGGGTGGGGCCGAGCGCCAGCCGGGTGAGCATCCCGGCCGGCAGGTTGCGCGCCGTGCGTGAGTCGGCCTCGAGCGCGAGCACGATGCGCTCGTCCACCCAGGCGAGCGACAACGGGACGAGGTAGGCCCGCGCCGCCCCGGCGTCGGAGACCGACGCCGAGGCGACCCAGATGTCGGCCGCGGGCGCCGTCAGCTTGGCGAGGGTGTCCGCCTTGCGCTGAGCGGTGCTGCGCGGTGCGGGCGCCATCACGGTGTTTGCCGGAACCCCACGGTGCTGCCAGTGGCGTCCTTGAGCGTCGCGACCTGCAGGCCACCGCCGACGTCGTGCGGCGCCTGGACGACCTCGGCGCCGGCGTCGACGAGTTCCTGCACAGCGGCTGCGATGTCGTCCACCTGCCAGTAGCAGATCGGGCCGCTCGACGCGGCGTGCGGGTCGAGGCCGAACTCGAGTTCCCCGACGCGGTAACCGACGTAGTAGGGCTGGTCGACGTAGGGATCACTGCCGAGCAGCGTGCTGAACAGCTTCTTGGTCGCGTCCAGGTCCTTGGCCGGGAAGACCACCAGGCTCATCGTCATGGGAAACATCCTCTCTGATCGTCACATCGGCGCCCGTGCGCCGGTCAGTGATATGACCAGCGACGACGGAGGGATGTGACCGATGAGTGACGACACCGGTTTGGCCGACCGATTCGAGGCCCACCGTGGGCACCTGCACGCGGTCGCGTACCGGATGCTCGGCTCAGCGAGCGAGGCGGACGACGCGGTGCAGGAGGGCTGGCTGCGCTTCCGCCGCACCGACACGAGCGACGTGCAGAATCTTGGCGGCTGGCTGACCACCGTGGTGTCGCGCGTGTGCCTCACCATGCTGCAGACACGCCGGACGCGGCGTGAGTCTCCGCTGGACACCGGCATCGAGCCGGCCGGCGAGACGCTGCCCGACCCGGCCGACGAGGTGCTGCTCGCCGACTCGGTCGGCGCGGCCCTGCAGGTCGTGCTCGACACGCTGGCCCCGGCCGAACGGTTGGCGTTCGTGCTGCATGACCTGTTCGCCGTCTCGTTCGGCGAGATCGCGGCGATCATCGGACGCGAGCCCGCCGCGGCGCGGCAACTCGCCAGCCGGGCTCGCCGCCGGGTGCAAGGTGCGTCGACTCAAGGCGAACCGGCCCGGCAGCGCGAGGTCGTCGACGCGTTCCTTGCCGCGTCGCGCAGCGGCGACTTCGCCGCGCTGCTGGCGGTGCTCGACCCGGACGTCGTCGTGCGCGCCGACGGCGCCGCGGTGACGATGGGCGCTGAGGCCGAGGTGCGCGGCGCCGATGCGGTCGCGGACACCTTCGCCGGCCGCGCCAAGGCAGCCCGCCCGGCGCTGATCGACGGCCTGGCCGGACTGGTCTGGACGGTGCAGGGCACACCGAAGGTGGTCTTCGACTTCACCGTGGTGGCCGGCAAGGTCGTGGCTATCGAGATGGTCGCCGACCCGGCCGTGCTCGCCGGCCTGGAGCTGGACCTCGGCTGACCAAGAGTGGTGAGTTCCTCCCGCTGGC
>JAVHVB010000413.1:0-11191 GCA_032160775.1 Pseudonocardiales bacterium
CCGGTTCATCGCGATCGCCAGGGTCTCGTGCGCCTCGGCCGAGATCGACCCGTAGGACATCGCGCCGGTGGCGAACCGCTTCACGATCTCGCTGACCGGTTCGACCTCGTCGAGTGGGACGGGCGCGCGCCGGTCGGTGCGGAACTCGAACAGCCCGCGGAGGGTGGCGCCCTCGCGGCTGAGTTCGTCGACCCTGTCGGTGTACTTGCGGAACACGTCGTACTGCCGGGACCGGGTGGAGTGCTGCAGCAGGAACACGGTCTCGGGGTTGAACACGTGCAGTTCGCCCTCGCGCCGCCACTGGTACTCGCCGCCCACGTCCAAGCGCCGGTGTGCCCGTGACGTCGGGACCAACGGGTAGGCGGAGGCGTGCCGCGCCGCGGCCTCCTCGGCCAGCGACTTCAGCCCGACACCGCCGAGCCGCGACGGCGTACCGCCGAAGTACTCCTCGACCAGCGGCTGGGCCAGGCCGAACGCCTCGAACACCTGCGCGCCGGTGTAGGACTGGATCGTCGAGATGCCCATCTTGGACATCACCTTGAGCACGCCCTTGCTCAGCGCCTTGACGTAGTTCTTGATGCCCTTGTCGGCGCTGATCCCGTTGATCATCCCGTTCGCGACGAGGTCGTCGATCGTCTCGAACGCCAGGTACGGGTTGACCGCCGCCGCGCCGTAGCCGATGAGCAGCGCGATGTGGTGGACCTCGCGCGCCTCGCCGGTCTCGACGACGAGCCCCACCTGCGTGCGCTCGCCCGTCCGCACCAGGTGCTGGTGCACAGCGGAGGTGAGCAGCAACGACGGGATGGGCGCGTTGTCGGCATCGCAGTCGCGGTCGGACAGGATGAGGATCCGCGCCCCTGCGTCGACGGCGGCCGAGCATTCCCGGCGCACCCGCTCGAGTGCGGCGCCGAGGGCCTCTCCGCCGCCGTGCACCCGGTACCGGCCGTCGATGAGCTGGCACCGGAAGCCCGGCATGTCGCCGTCGGCGTTGATGTGCCAGATCTTGGCCAGCTCGTCGTTGTCGATGACGGGGCGCGGGATGACGATCTGCCGGCAGGACGCCGGACCGGGCGTGAACAGGTTCTGCTCCGGCCCGATCGCGCCGGACAGCGAGGTGACGAGCTCCTCGCGGATCGCGTCCAGCGGCGGGTTGGTCACCTGTGCGAACAGCTCGCTGAAGTAGTCGAACAGCAACCGCGGCCGCTTCGAGAGAACGGCCACCGGGGTGTCGGTGCCCATCGAGCCGATCTCCTCGGCGCCGGCCTTGGCCATCGGCGCGATGATGAGCCGCAGTTCCTCTTCGGTGTAGCCGAAGATCTGCTGGCGGCGGGTCACCGATTCGTGGGTGAACGAGACGTGATCGCGCTCGGGCAGCTCGTCCAGTTGCATCAGCCCGGCGTGCAGCCACTCGTCGTACGGGTGCTCTGCGGCGAGTTCGGCCTTGATGTCGTCGTCCGAGCGGATCTCGCCGCGGGCGGTGTCGACGAGGAACATCCGGCCGGGCTGGAGCCGTCCCTTCGCGACGACGTCAGCGGGGTCGATGTCGAGCACACCCGACTCGCTGCCCAGCACGACCAGACCGTCGGCGGTCTGCCACCACCGTCCGGGCCGCAGTCCGTTGCGGTCCAGCACCGCACCGATGACGGTGCCGTCGGTGAAGTTGACGCATGCCGGGCCGTCCCACGCCTCCATCAGGCAGGCGTGGAACTCGTAGAACGCGCGCCGCCCGGCACTCATCGCGGGGTTGTTCTCCCACGCCTCCGGGATCATCATCAGCACCGCATGCGGCAGGCTGCGGCCACCCATGTGCAGCAGCTCGAGCACCTCGTCGAACGAGGCCGAGTCGCTGACCTCCGGGGTGCAGATCGGGAACAGCCGCTTGAGATCGCCCGGGATCAGGTCGGACTCGAGCAGCGTCTCGCGGGTGCGCATCCAGTTGCGGTTGCCGCGGATCGTGTTGATCTCGCCGTTGTGCGCGATGTAGCGGTACGGATGGGCCAGCGGCCAGGACGGGAACGTGTTCGTGGAGAACCGGCTGTGCACGAGGCCGATGGCGCTCTCGAACCGCGGGTCGGTGAGATCCGGGAAGACGGTGCCGAGCTGATCGGTCGTGAGCATGCCCTTGTAGACCAGCGTGCGCGCCGACAGCGACGGGAAGTACAGCTCGAGCTGCGCCTCGCGAGCCTTCCGCTCGACCACCTTGCGCAGGCAGTACGCGCGCCGGTCCAGGTCGATCCCGCGCTCTGCCTTCGAACCCGCGCCGCCGACGATGAAGACCTGCGCGAACCGCGGCATGACGCTGCGCGCCGTCGGGCCGAGCGAGTCGCTGACCGACGGGACGTCGCGCCAGCCGATGACGTGCAGTTCTTCGTCCGCGGCCGTCTGCTCGACGAGCTCGCGTACCTGGGCGGCCGCGTCGTCGTCGTCGGGCAGGAAGACGGTGCCGACGACGTACGCGCCGGGCGCGGGGAGCGGGAAGTCGACGACCTCGCGCAGGAACCGGTCGGGCACCTGAACGGTGATGCCCGCCCCGTCACCGGAGGATGGTTCGGCGCCGGCCGCGCCGCGGTGGTCCAGGTTGTGCAGTGCGGTCAGCGCCTGCTCGACGATCCGGTGGGACGCGCGGCCGTGCAGGTCGGCCACGAAGGCCACCCCGCAGGCGTCGTGCTCGAACTGCGGGTCGTACAGGCCTTGGGCCGCGGGCGCGTGAGAGAACGGCAGGTTCACGCAGTCTCCTGGTGTGGACGATGTCGGTGGAACTTCGGTAGATCTCCGGTCCGGGACGACATCGGCCCGCACAGCTGGTGCCAGGTTACCGGGGCGTTTCCGCGCGCCGGAAACGAGTTGCCTGTGACAAAGCTCAACCCGGGCGCCGGGTCACTGTGAAACGGGGGGTTTCGCGCAGTGTCTGGGCCACTACGCAGTACCGCTCGGTCAGCTCGGCGAGCTTGGCGAGGGTCGCGTCGTCGGCGTCGGTGTCGAGCTCGGCGGTGATCTCGATGCCCTGGACGCCGACCGGCACGGCGCGGTCGACCCCGAGCGTGCCCCGGGCGTCGAACATCCCCACGGCCCGCAGCTCGGCCGAGCCGATCGTCAGCCCCATCGCGGTGGCGACGCTGCGCAGCGTGACGCCGGCGCACGCCAGCACGGCCTCGAGCAGCATGTCGCCGGAGCAGGCGTCCTGCCCGTCGCCGCCGGTCGCCTGGTGCAACCCGGCGCGCACCGGCCCCGCCCAGCCGTCGACCGTGCAGCTGATGCCGTCGTCGCGGTAGTCGCCGACGGCGCGCAGCGGGGTCCGGGCCGAGTCGGGGGTGTCGCGGTACTGCCGCTTCAGCGGCGCCTGTAGTTCGCGAAGAGCAGCAGCGTCCATGCGCAGAGTCTGCCCGCCGGTATCAGGGACACCGCGTCCGGCTCCTGTCCGATGTCGCCACCCGGGCGACTGGAGACAGGAGACCACGATGTCCGCTATCGCCGCCGGCACCGGCAATACCTCCGTCATCGGTGTCATTCGCCGCCCGCGCCGGCTCCGTATCCCCAGGCTGCGCGTCACGCCCGCGCAGCAGGCCGCCTACGTCGCGCCGGACGCCTACATCCCGACCGGCACCGCCGATCTGTGGCGCAGCGCGAAGCCAGGCCGCTCCCGCTGAACGTTCCCGCGCGAGTGGGCTTCCAGGGTGCGAGTGGGCGCCTGCGGCGGCCCACTCGCGCTGTAACAGCCCACTCGCGGACGCCAGGACGTCAGCGAGTGGGCCAGGCGGCGCGCAGCTGCGCCTCCAGGTCCGGCCGCGCCTCCGGCGGGATCGCCTTGCCGTCCCGATCGGTGACGTAGAACGCGTCCACGACCGACCCGGCGATCGACGACACCCGCGCCGACCGCACGTCCAGTCCCGCGCGCTCGAGCGCGGACGAGATCCGGAACAGCAGGCCGATCTCGTCCTCGCCGCGGAACTCGACCACGGTCGCGTCGGTCGCGTCGTCGAACCACAGGATCGTCGGCCGCCGGTTCGCCGGACCGTGCGGACGGCGCGAGTACGTGCGCTCCTTCTCGGCCAGCTTGTCGGCGAGCCCCAGCTCGCCCTCGAGCGCCCGAGCGAGGTCGCCGCGCACGAGCGCGGGGTCGGGCATGCGGCCGAAGCGCGGCTCGACCACGAACCGGTTCACCGCCGTCGCCGCATGCGTCCGGATCGAGGCCTCCCGGATGTCCAGCGCGTGCAGGGCCAGGACGCCGACGCTCCGGTACAGCGTTCCGGTGCGGTCCGGGGCGGCGATGACGACCTCGTTGGGCCGCACGACGACCGCCAGCTCGCCGCTCTCGGCCAGTGCCCGCCGCTCGTCGTCGAGTTCGCTGACCAGTGGGGGGCGGCTGCCGGACGCCGCCGCACTCGCCCGGCGGACCAGATCGGCGATGAGCCCCGCCTTCCAGTCACTCCACGCGGCCGGCCCGGTGGCGGCGGCGTCCGCCTTCGCGAGCGCGTGCAGCAGCTCGAGCAACTCGGCCGAGTCGTCCACCGACTCGCGGACGATGGTGATCGTCATCGGATCGTCGAGATCGCGCCGGGTGGCGGTGTTGGGCAGCAACAGGTGATGCCTGGTCAGCCCGACGATGATCGCGACGTCCGGCTCGGAGAACCCCATCCGGCGGGCGATGACCTCGGTGTGCTCGGCGCCGACTATCGAGTGATCGGGGCTCGGATAGCCCTTCCCGATGTCGTGCAGCAGGCAGCCGACGAGCAGCAGGTCACGCCGGCCAAGGTCGCCGTCGACGGCATCGGCCGCGGCCGCGGTCTCGAGCAGGTGCCGGTCGACCGTGAAGCGATGCACCGGGTTGTGCTGTGCCCGGCAGCGGACCGCGTCCCACTCCGGGATGAGCCGGACGAGCAGGCCGGCGTGATCGAGTGATTCGAGCACCGGGATGGCCGGCTGCCCGGTGCCCAGGACGGCGAGGAAGTCGTCGCGCGCCAGCGCCGACCACGGCGTCGGAAGCGGAGCGGACTCGGCGGCGAGCCGCTCCAGGGCGAACGGCGCGATGGGCAGGTCGTGCTCCGCCGCCGCGCGGGCGACGCGCAGCAGCAGGGCCGGATCGGCCCACGGGTCCGCGTCGCGGGCCAGCACGACCTCGCCGTCCTGGGCCACCACGTCCTTGGCGAGACCGACCCGGTCCGGGACCGGACCGCCTACCGCGCGCAACCAGCGCCGAGCCGGTCGCTTGCCGTGGGCCGACTCGACGCGCCGCCAGGCCAGGTCCAGCGCGTGCGCGATCCCCCGCGCCGCCTCGTTCACCTTGCGCAGCAGTACGTCGCGACCCTGTTGCTCGTCGCTGTCGAGGTAGCCGAGCGCTGCTGCCACACCGTCCTGCTCCTGCTGGAGCAGGACGTCGTTCCCCCGGCCGGTGAGCCGGTGCAGCTCGTCGCGCGCGTCCAGCAACACGGGATACGCGTCCCGCACCCAGACCGGGTAGTCGACCAGCTGGGCGGCGGCGAGCGCATGCACCGCTTGGGAATCCCGCAGCCCGCCGCGTGACTCCTTGAGATTCGGCTCGAGCAGAAACGCGCCCTCGCCGGCGATCGCCCAGCGCTCCTTCGAGATCTGCTTCATCTCGTCCAGCCGCTTGGCGGCGGTCGCCCGCCACACCTCGAGAACGCTGCCGCGCACCCGGCCGGTCAACCCGGCGTCTCCGGCGATGTGCCGGATGTCCAGCAGGCCGAGCAGCGCCTTGAGGTCGGACTTCGCGACGGCGACGGCCTGGTCCGGGGTGCGCACCGAGTGGTCCAGGCCGATCCGGCTGTCCCAGACCGGGTACCAGATCGCGTCCGCCACCTCGCCGAGGTCGTCGACCTTGCCGTCGTGCAAGAGGACGAGGTCGAGATCGGAGTGCGGTGCCGGCTCCCGGCGGCCCAGCCCACCGACGGCGACCAGCGCCAGCCCGTCGCGCGGCGCGAGCAGGTCCGCGAGCCAACGGACGTACAACTCGCAGAGCTCCTGCCGGAACGCAGCACCAACGAGCCCGGACCGACCCAGAAGGTCGGCCCGGGCTTCGATCAGTTGTTCAGAGGGCGTCGGCGTCGCGTTCCCCCGTACGGACCCGGACGATCGACTCGACCGGCGTGACCCACACCTTGCCGTCACCGATCTTGCCGGTGCGCGCCGCCTCGACGATGGCCTGCACGAGCTTGTCGGCGTCGCCGTCGGCGACCACGACGTCGACGCGCACCTTCGGCACGAAGTCGACGGTGTACTCCGCGCCCCGGTAGACCTCGGTGTGCCCGCGCTGCCGGCCGAAGCCCTGCACCTCGCTCACCGTGAGTCCCTGGACACCGAGCACCTCGAGGGCTGCCTTCACGTCGTCGAGCTTGAACGGCTTGACGACCGCGGTGATCTGCTTCATGCCAGCGCCCCTTCCTTGCTCGTCGAGACCGAGGTGGCCACTGCCGCGGCACCGAGGCTAGCGCCCGAGCCGGAAAGGCTCCCGCCGCCGTGCCCGCCGAAATCGTAGGCGGTCTCACCATGCTGATCGGAATCGATCCCGTCGACCTCGGCATCCGGGTCGATGCGCCAGCCGATCGTGTACTTGATCGCCAGGCCGATGATCGTGGTGAGCACGCCGCTCCACACGAGGGTGAACAGGACTGCCATGGCCTGGTGGCCGAGCAGGGTCCCGTTGCCGCCGTAGAAGATGCCGTTGCCACCGACGGGGAACAACCCGTCGACGCCCTGGGGCGAGGTGACGGTGCCGACGAAGCCGATCATCAACGTGCCGACGATGCCGCCCACCAGGTGCACACCGACGACGTCCAGCGAGTCGTCCAGGCCGAACTTGTATTTCAGCCCGACCGCCCATGCGCAGGCGATGCCGGCGAGCGCGCCGATGGCCAGTGCACCGACGAGGTTCACCGAGCCGCACGACGGGGTGATGGCGACCAGGCCCGCCACGATGCCGGAGGCGGCACCGAGGGACGTCGCCTTGCCGTGCAGCACACGCTCCATCGCCAGCCAGCCGAGCATGGCCGCCATGGTGGCGACGGTCGTGTTCATGAACGTCACACCGGTTTCGCCGTAGAACTGCGACGAGAACTTGCCCGGCGCGCTCAGCGCGTCCGGGGTGAACACGATCGAGCCGACGTTGAAGCCGAACCAGCCGAACCACAGCAGGCCGGCGCCCAGCATCGTCAGCGTCAGGTTGTGCGGCTTCATCGGGTCCCGCTTGAAGCCGACCCGCGGGCCGATGATGATCGCGAGCACGAGGCCGGCGATGCCCGCGTTGATGTGCACGACCGTGCCGCCGGCGTAGTCGAGCGCGACGAAGTGTTTCGAGAGCCAGCCACCCGCCCAGACGTTGTGCGCGATCGGGTAGTAGCACAGCGTGACCCAGACCGGCAGGAACACGAGCCAGGACGAAAGCTTCACCCGGTCGGCGATCGCACCGCTGATGAGCGCCGCGGTGATCGCGGCGAAGGTCAGCTGGAACAGGACGTAGATGTAGTTGCCCCAGCTGATGTCGTGCAGGCCGAAATGGTCGAAGGGGTTGGCGATGAGCTTGCCGTTGTAGTTGCCGACGCCGTCGCCGCCCCAGCCCTCGGACCAGCCCCACAACACGAAGCTGATGCCGACGACGGCGAAGGCGACGAACGACATCATCATCATGTTGAGGACTGACCTCGAACGCGTCATCCCGCCGTAGAACAGCGCCAGCGCGGGCACGGTCATCACCAACACGAATGCCGTTGCCACGAGCATCCAGGCGTAGTAGCCGTCCATTCAGCCTCCAGGTGTCTGTCTGCGCCGGGCTGCGGTGCCGTTGCGTCAGCCGGGCGGATCGCTCTGCACTCTGGGCGGCGCACGTTTCGGAAAAACGCACACCCTGTTTCGCGTGTGTTACCGAGGCCTGTGGTCGGTGTGAGATTTGCGGTCTACGGTCGAACACGTGGCGAGCCTCACCAGGGACGAAGCGCGCGAGCGCGCGCAGCTCGTCCACGTGGTGGGGTACGGGATCGGGCTCAACCTGGACACGGGCGACCAGCATTTCGGCTCGACCACGCTGATCCGGTTCAGCGCAGCCGAGGGCGCCGAGACTTTCGTCGACGTCGCCCCGCACGCGCTGCGCTCCGCGACGCTCAACGGGGCGGCGCTGGACGTCGACAGCGCGTTCGACGCGGCGGCCGGCCGGCTGCGCCTCACCGGGCTGCGCGCGGACAACGAGCTTCTCGTGGATGCCGAGATGGCGTACTCCCACGACGGCGAGGGGCTGCATCGGCACGTCGACCCGGCCGACGAGCGCACCTACCTCTACGCGATGTCGTTCCTCTCCGCGGCGCCGCGCTGGTTCGCCTGCTTCGACCAGCCCGACCTCAAGGCGCCGGTGGCCGTCGACGTATCCTGCCCGGCCGACTGGGTGGTCGTCGGCAACGGCCCGGCCACGCAGCTCGAGCCCGGCCGCTGGCAGATCGCGTCGACCGGCCCGCTCGCCACGTACTTCACCACGCTGGTCGCCGGCCCGTACCACGTCGTGCGCGACTCCCATGACGGCGTTCCACTCGCGCTGGTCGCCCGCCGATCGCTGGCCGAACACCTGGATCGCGACGCCGAGGCGCTGTTCGCACACACCAAGCACTGCTTCGACGCGCTGCACGAGCTGTTCGGCGTGCGCTACCCGTGGGGCGAGTACGTCCAGGCCTTCGTACCCGAATTCAACGCCGGCGCCATGGAGAATCCGGGTTGCGTCACGTTCCGCGACACGCTGGTGTACCGCTCCCGCGTCACCGAGAGCGAACTGCTCGCGCGGGACATCACGATTGCGCACGAGATGGCGCACATGTGGTTCGGCGACCTGGTGACCATGCGCTGGTGGGACGATCTGTGGCTCAACGAGTCGTTCGCCGAGTACCTCGGCCACCGGATCACCGGCGAGCGCTCGTGGGTGGACTTCGGTATCGACCGCAAATCCTGGGGCTTCGTCGCAGACCGGCGGCCGTCGACGCATCCGATCGCCGGTAACGGCGCCGCCGACGCCGCGAGCGCGTTGTCCGAGTTCGACGGCATCTCCTACGCCAAGGGCGCCTCCGTGCTGCGCCAGCTCGCCCTGCACCTCGGCGACGACGTGTTCTTCGCCGGACTGCGCAACCACATCCGGGCGCATGCGAATGCCAACGCGGAGTTCGCCGATCTGATGGCCGCCTGGACCGACGCGGGGGCTACCGACCTCGACCAGTGGGCGGCGGGCTGGCTGCGCACGTCCGGTCTCGACGAACTTGCCGTCCAGGACGGCGAGGTGGTCCGGATCAGCCCGGACGGCAGCGCTCGCGTGCATGCGATCACAGTCGCCGCGTTCGACGAGGCGGGCTCGCCGGCCGGGTCTGCACGCATGACTCTCCGCGACGAACGGACCCCGCTGCACGTCGAGGGCGACGTCGTCGTCGTCGATGCACTGGACGAGACGTGGGCGAAGATCGCGCTCACCGACGACGCGTGGCAGCGGCTGCCGCTGGCCCTGACCGGCATCGGCGAGCCGCGCACCCGCGTCACGCTGTGGAACGCGCTCCAGCTCGCGGTGGCCGACGCGCAGGTTGCGCCTGCGCTCGCCCTCGACGTGGTGACGGCCGCGCTGCCGGCCGAGCAGAACGACGGCGTGATCGGGCGGGTCGGTCGCTGGGCCACCCGCACCCTCGCCGGCTGCTACCTGCCCGACACCGTCCGGCCGGAGGCGACCGCCCGGCTGTGCGGCTCGGCCCTCGGGCTGGCGCTCGGCGCCGAGCCGGGTTCGGCGCGCCAGCTCGCCGCGCTGCGCCTGGCCATCGACACGACCACGGACGCCACCCGGCTGCACCGATGGCTGGCCGGCGAGAGCCTGCCGGACGGCGTGCTGATGGACACCGAGCTGCGCTGGTCGGTCGTCGGCCGGCTCGCCGCGCTCGGGGTCGTCGACGACGCGTTCATCGGCGCCGAGGCCGACCGCGACCGCTCGACGCAGGGCACGGTGCACGCGACCCGCTGCCGTGCCGCACTGCCCGAGCCAGCCGCCAAGGAGGCGGCCTGGACGGCGCTGATGACCGACGCCGGCCGCGCCAACTACGAGCTCTACGCGCTGGCGCACGGGTTCTGGCACCCGCACCAGCTCGAGCTGACCGCGCCGTACGTCAGCAGATACTTCGCCGAGATCGACGGCACGGCGAAGCTTCGCTCCGGCTGGGTCGTCGAGATCCTCGCCCTCTTCGCCTACCCGTGGACGGCGATCGACGACCGCACCCTCGCCGAGACCCAGGAGCTGCTGGCCCGGCCAGACCTCAACGGCCGGATCCGCCGTTCGGTCACCGATGCCGGCGACGACCTGCGCCGCGCCGTCGAGGCTCGCGCCAAGTACGCGTAGGCGGCCGCTAGCCGTCGTACGGGACGACCGTGCGCCACGCCTCCCGTGGCTCGGACGCGATCGCGAAGTACAGGTCGGCGATCGAGGCGGGGTCGAAGCCGGGCGCTCCGAGCACGCCGTTGATCGTCACCGTCGCGCAGTGGACGCCCTGCGGGCCGAGCTCGAGCGCCAGCGAGCGGATCAGCGAGCGGAGCGCGGCCTTCTGCACGCCGAGTGTCGGCACCCCCGGACCGGGCGCGTCGGCCGCGGCCGAACCAGTGGCGAGGATCGTGCCGCCGCCGCGCTCGATCATCGCGGGCGCGAGCGCCTGCGCGATGGTCAGCAGGCTCGCGGCGCCGGCGTGCACGTCGGCGAACAGCTGTTCCGGGGTGAGCGAGAGCATGGACACCTCGCGCCAGACCGAGACGTTGTGCACGGCCACATCGATGCCGCCGGTGTGCTCGGCGAATCGCCCGATCGCCGCGCAGAGCGACTCGGCGTCGGCGATGTCAGCCACCGCCCACCCGGTGGTGATCCCCTCGCCCTGCAGGGTGCTGCCGAGCTTCGCCAGAGCAGCCTCGTCGTGCGAGACGATGGCCACGTCGTAGCCGTCCGCACCGAACCGGCGCGCGATCGCACCGCCGAGACGTGGCCCGGCGCCGACCACCAGCAGCGTGCTCACGGTTGCTCGACCTCATCACGCGCGGCGACGAATGCGCGGACGCAGGTCTCGACGTCATGTTCAGAGTGCGCCGCGGAGAGCTGGACGCGGATGCGCGCGCGGCCGTTCGGTACGACCGGGTAGCTGAACGCGATGACGTACACGCCGTGGTCGAGCATCGCGTCGGCGAT
>JAVHVB010000414.1:0-4057 GCA_032160775.1 Pseudonocardiales bacterium
TCCGGCGCGCACATCGGCCTGCGCCGCGTCGATTGCCCGGATGACCGCGTTCGACTTCGGTGCAAGGGCCAGGTGGATCGTCGCCTGCGCGAGGTTGAGCCGGCCCTCGGGCAGGCCGATCAGCTGCACCGCCTGCGCGGCGGCGGTCGCCGCGAGCAGCGCGGTCGGGTCGGCCAGCCCGATGTCCTCGGAGGCGAAGATGACCAGCCGCCGGGCGATGAACCGCGGGTCCTCCCCCGCCTCGAGCATCCGGGCGAGGTAGTGGACGGCAGCGTCCGGGTCCGAGCCGCGCAGCGATTTGATGAACGCGCTGGTGACGTCGTAATGCTGATCGCCGTCGCGGTCGTAGCGCACCGCGGCCATGTCGACCGCCTGTTCCAGCGTCGCCAGGTCGATCTCGGCGCGGCCCTCCGCGAGGACGGTGCCGGCCGCCGCCTCGAGCGCAGTCAGTGCCCGCCGGGCGTCGCCGCTCGACAACCGCAGCAGGTGGGCCCGGGCGTCGGCCGCGAGGGTGACTGCGCCGCCCAGCCCGCGTTCGTCGACCAGCGCGCGGTCGACGAGCGTGCCGACGGCCGTGTCGTCCAGCGGTTCGAGGCTGAGCAGCAAGCTGCGGGAGAGCAGCGGCGAGACGATCGAGAAGAACGGATTCTCGGTGGTCGCGGCGACGAGCGTGACGTGCCTGGCCTCGACCGCCGCCAGCAGCGAGTCCTGCTGGGTCTTGGAGAAGCGGTGGATCTCGTCGATGAACAGCACCGTCTGCCGGCCGGTGTGGGTCAGCTCGGCCTTGGCCTGGGCGATCACCTCGCGCACGTCCTTGACCCCGGCGTTGAGGGCGGACAGTTGCGCGAAGCGGCGGTGAGTGACGTTGGAGACGATCAGCGCGAGCGTCGTCTTGCCGGTACCCGGCGGGCCGAACAGGATCAGCGACAGCGGGGCGTCGCCCTCGACGAGCCGGCGCAGCGGCGACCCCGGTGCCAGCAGGTGCTCCTGGCCGACCACCTCGTCGAGCGTCCGCGGTCGCATCCGCGCCGCCAGCGGCGCTGTCCGGTCGACGTCGGCCGGCGCCGCCGGCGATGCGTCAGGCGGCTCATCGGCTCCGAACAGGGTCACGGGAACAGCGTAGGCAGGACACCGAGAATCACCGGTCGAGCAGCGCCAGCAGGGCGGCGGTCGGCGGGATCCGACCCGGGCAGGCCGGGGACCCGCGATGTCGGCGCGGTCGGCAACGATAGGGACATGGCTGCCGAGTTCTTCCACACCGACGAGTTCCGTGGGGCGACGTTCCGTCAGATGGACTTTCGCGGCGCGGTGTTCCACGCGTGCAGGATGGGCGGCGTCCGCATCATCGGCTCCGACGTCGAAGAGCTGAACATCTCGGTGTTCTCCGGCGATCGGGCCGCCATCGTCGTCGAGGATGTCGACGTCAGCGGCTACGTGTCCGACGAGTTGGACCGCCGCTTCCCGGAGCGACGCGGCGTGCGCACAGCGCAGAGCGTGGCCGAACTGGCGGCGGTGCTCGACACGCTGGACCGGCTCTGGGCCGATACGCGGGCGCGCGCCGAGCGACTGCCAGAACCGGTGCGGAACGAACGGGTCGACGGTGAGTGGTCGTTCGTCGAGACGTTGCGGCACCTGGTGTTCGCGATCGACGTCTGGATCGGCCGGATGCTCCCCGAGACGGCAGCCCCCTTCCACCCGCTCGGCCTGCCGCCGACCGACTACCCCGCCGAACAGTTGAGCGAGCTCGGCCTCGATGCCGCGGCGCGCCCGCCCTACGACGAGGTCGTCGCCGCCTTTACCAGGCAGCTCGGCGCGACCCGGGCAGCAGTGCTCGCACTCTCGCCGGCGGAGTTGGACCGCATCCGCACCGGCGTCCCGGCGCCGGCGTGGGGTGAGGAGTCGTATCCGGGTCGCGCCTGCGTGCGCATCGTGCTGAAGGAGATGTGCGAGCACCGCCGCTACGCCGTACGCGACCTCGCGGTTCTCGAAACCCGCAGCTAGCCCCGCCGGTCGTGCGGCGCCGTCGCGCTACTGCGCGGCGAGCAGCCCGATGCCGAGCAGCACTGCACCGGCGTTGAGTCCGCCCCACAGCCCGCCGGCCACGATCGAGCCCACGAACGCGCCGAGCACGCCCAGCGCGGGCAGCGAGAGGATCGGCGCGTCACTGACCACCACGCCGATCTGCCGGAGCTGCCGGCGGGCGAGCAGCACGCCCAGCACTGCCCCCAGCGCTCCGAGAGTGACGCCGATCAGCACCGACACCAGCCCATTGCCGAGGTGATCCAGCCCGCCGTCCCAGCGAGGCG
This sequence comes from Pseudonocardiales bacterium, assembly GCA_032160775.1. Lineage (GTDB taxonomy): Bacteria > Actinomycetota > Actinomycetes > Mycobacteriales > Jatrophihabitantaceae > Jatrophihabitans. Next base: position 2,307 of record JAVHVB010000414.1, read on the forward strand.
CGAGGAACGTCTCGTTGGCGATGAGCGTCGGCGCCGCAACCACGAACCCGCCGACGATCGCGTAGGTCACGACGCGGAGCACGGCGAGGTGCGAGCCGGTCATGCCCGCATCGTCCCATCCGAGAGCCGCACCGGGCGGTCGGCATCGCGGCGCCCGATTCGAGTCGCGGGCGCTGCGATGCTTGCCGGGTGCGCGCCGCGGATCTGCTCATCGGGCCGCGCGGTCGTGACCTCTGTTGGAGCTTGACCGCGGCGGGCGCCGAGTTCACCGAGAACGGCGCGCTCGCCGCGCTGGCCGACGCGACCACCATGGCGGTGTACTGGCAGGAGCCGATCGAGCATCATCTGGCGCGGCCGGGCGTCTCGTTGGAACCCGTCGCCGAGCGGCTGGCGGCCGACGACGTCACCACCGGATGGGCCGCGCCGATCGCGCTCGACGACCAGCACGTGGTCGACCTGGACATCGCCGGCCACCCTGCCCGGACGCCGGACCCGGCCGCGCTGCGCGGGCAGCTGGCGGCCCTCACCGCCGAGCACACCCGCGCCATCCCCTCACGGGACGATGCGGACCGCAACATCGACTGGCGCACGACGAGCGGCGTCTGGTGGTCGGCACCCAGCACCCACCCAGGCGTGCACACAACGCGCTCGGTGGGCGGCCGCCCGCTCGGCCTTTTGCTCGTCGAGGACGACCCCTGCGCCGATACCGCCCGCTCGTGGCGGATCCGGGCTCCCCGGACCGCGCGAGTCCTCGAGCTCGGCGCGCCGGCGCACTGGGTGGAGCTCGTCGGCCGCTATCCGCTGGACGTCACCGCCGGCAAACGCGGCGATTGGTGGCGCGCAACCGGACGCGACGGCGGCTGGCTGATGCCGGACTGGCCCGCGGTCGCGGGCGACTGGGACGCGGTGCACCTGTCCATCGCCGGGTATCTCACCACCGCCGGACGCGCGCTCGACGTGGACGGCGGGTACGCGACCGTGCTGGCCGGCTGGGATCCGGACGCGACGTTCTGGTTCGACGACGTCATCGGGGTCGCCGGGGACGTCACCCGGTGGTCTCGGGACGCAGATCTGCTCGGGTGGACGCAGGTCGGCTAGTCCGGTTGCCACTGCTGCGGCTCGGCCGGGTCCTGCGGCAAGGGATCGACCAGCCGGCACTGCCACCAGCCGACGTCGCGCCATTCGCCGCATTTGAACCCGACGTCGCGGTAGACGCCGACGGGCGTGAAGCCGAACGATTCGTGCAGTCGCACACTCGCCTCGTTGGGCAGGGCGATACCGGCGAACGCCGACGCATAGCCGAGGCCGGCGACCATCGGCAGCAGTTCGGTGTACAGCGCTCGGCCGATCCCCTGTCGCACGACATCCGCGGCGAGGTAGACGGACACGTCGGCCGACCACCGGTAGGCGGCCCGTTCGCGGTGCCGGGCCGCGTACGCGAAGCCGATCACCGCGCTCCCGTCGTCGGCAACCAGCCAGGGCAGCCGCGGGCGGCTGATCATCCGCCGCCCGAACTCGCCGGCCGACGGCGGCTCGGTCTCGAAGGTGGCGTAGCCGCCGTCGACCTGCGCTGCGTAGATCGCGGCGATCGCCGTCGCATCGGCGATCGCCGCGGGCCGAATCGAAACGATCATCAGTTCTGCACCCTAGCGCCGCAACAAGTGGTGGCTTGTTCCCGCCGGCGGGAGCAACTCACCACTTACGCTTCAGGCACCGCGTCGACCCCGGCTTCCTTCCGCTGCTCCGGCGTG
>JAVHVB010000415.1:0-3813 GCA_032160775.1 Pseudonocardiales bacterium
AGATCTCGTTGTCCTGCACGTAGGGGTTGTTGTTGCCGCGCTGGGTGCGCCACATCTCGTCCCCGGCGACGAGCATCGGCGCGCCCGTCGACAGCAGAAGCGTCGCGAGCAGGTTGCGCGCCTGCCGTCGCCGCAGCGCGGCGACCTCAGGCGGTGCCGGATCACCCTCGACTCCACAGTTGTACGAGCGGTTGTCGTCGGTACCGTCGCGGTTGTCCTCACCGTTCGCATCGTTGTGCTTCTGCTCGTAGGAGACGAGGTCGCGGATGGTGAAGCCGTCGTGCGCGGTGACGAAGTTGATGGACGCGATGGGCAGCCGGCCGTCGTCGCCGTAGAGGTCGGACGAGCCGGAGAGCCGGAACGCGAGATCCCGCACGCCGTCGGCGCCGTGGGCCCAGAACGAGCGGACGGTGTCGCGGTACTTGCCGTTCCACTCGGTCCACAGCGGCGGGAACTCGCCCACCTGGTAGCCGCCGGCGCCGACGTCCCACGGCTCGGCGATCAACTTGGCCTGCGCGATCACCGGGTCCTGGTGGATGGTGTCGAAGAACGACGACAGCTTGTCGACGTCGTGCAGCGAGCGGGCGAGCGCCGACGCGAGATCGAACCGGAACCCGTCGACGTGCATCTCGGTGATCCAGTAGCGCAGCGAGTCGGTGATCAACTGGAGCGGGAACGGCCGGCGCGGGTCGAAGGTGTTGCCGCACCCGGTGTAGTCGACGTACACCGACGGGTCGCCCTCCAGCAGCCGGTAGTACGAGCCGTTGTCGATGCCGCGGAACTCGAGCAGCGGTCCCTGCGGACCGCCCTCGGCGGTGTGGTTGTAGACCACGTCGAGGATGACCTCGATGCCCGCCTTGTGCATGGCTCGGACCATCGCCTTGAACTCGCGCACCGCGTCGGCCGCGTCGCCCTTCGCCCCGGCCGCGTAGGGCGCGTGCGGCGCGAAGAACCCGACCGAGTTGTAGCCCCAGTAGTTCTTCATCCCGCGCCGTTGGAGCAGCGGTTCGGTGACGAAGGAGTGGATCGGCATCAACTCGACCGCGGTGACCCCGAGCGAGCGCAGGTGGTCGATCGCGGCCGGGTGGGCGAGCCCGGTGTAGGTCCCGCGCAACTCCGGCGGGATGTCCGGGTGCTGCATCGTGAACCCGCGCACGTGCAGCTCGTAGATCACCGTGTCGTCCCACGGAACCTTCGGGTGCTTGTCGTCGCCCCACGGAAATCCGTTCTGGACGACGACCGAGCGCGGCACGCAGGTCGCGGAGTCGGCGCCGCTACCCGGGTATACCGCGGGATCGTCGACGAAGTCGCCCTCGATCGCGCGCGCATAAGGATCGAGCAGCAACTTGGTCGAGTTGTGGAACAGGCCCTCAGCGGGATCGAACGGCCCGTCGACGCGGAATCCGTACCGTTGGCCGGGGCCTACGCCGGGGATGTAGCCGTGCCACACGTGATAGGTCTGGTCGCCCAGCGGGATGCGCGTCTCGAGCCCGTTCGCGTCGAACAGGCATACCGTGACGGCCGTCGCCGTTGTGGACCAAAGGGCGAAGTTGGTGCCCTCGCCGTCCCACTGTGCGCCTAGCGGGAACGGGGCGCCGGGCCAAGCGCGGTCGAGTCGCTTGGCCAGCGCGGCGCTCAACTGATCCGGTAGCACGTTCGGACCCTAATAGATGAGATCGATTCCCAGCTCCCTCATGGGAGACCCCCAGCTGCCGACGGGGTATGGAAAGTTACGTAGAGGACATGACCACGGATTACCCGCACTACGACCCGTACCAGGCCCCGAGCCCGTACGGGGGCTACCCGCTGCCCCCGGCCGTCCCGCCTGCTCCGTCCGATCCGCCGAACCCGCCCGGCACGCGCCACCGGCTGCTGGCCGGCGGGGTGGCCGCGCTGATCGCCGGTGCGGTCATCGGCGGTTTGGCGGTGGCCGCAAACGGCTCGAACACCGTGTCCGGCGATGGAGCGGCGGCCGCGATCGTCCCGACCATCCCGGGGGACATGCACCGGGGGCAGAGCGGCACCTCCGCCAGCGTGGCGCTCGCGACGGACGCGCAGCAGCAGGGCGTCGTCACCGTCGTCTCGCTGCTCAAGTACCAACAGGCCGAGAGCGCGGGCACCGGCATGGTGCTGACCGCGAACGGCGAGGTGCTCACCAACAACCACGTCGTGCAGGGCGCCACGAAGATCGTCGTCACGATCGCCTCGACCGGCACGTCGTACCGCGCGGACGTCGTGGGCACAGACCCCACCGACGACGTCGCCGTGGTGCAGTTGCGCAACGCGTCCGGACTCCAGACGGCCAACCTGGGCAACTCGTCGGGCGTTGCGGTCGGAGACGACATCGTCGGCGTGGGCAACGCCGGTGGCACCGGCACGCTCCGTGCGTCGGCCGGCTCGGTCACCGCACTCGACCAGTCGATCACCGCGACCGACGAGACGGGGCAGAACAGCGAGAAGCTCACCGGGCTCATCAAGGTGCACGCCGCGATCGTCTCCGGAGACTCCGGCGGCCCGCTGTACGACGCGGCCGGCGAGGTGATCGGGATGGACACCGCCGCGTCGGCGCACCAGGCGGTCGACTCCACCGCCTACGCGATCCCGATCGACTCGGCGCTGGGGATCGTCAACCAGATAGAGACCGGCGTGCAGACCGCGAAGATCCACATCGGGCTACCGGCCTTCCTCGGCGTGTCGGTCGCGACGACGCACGGCAAGGGCGCGCTGGTCAAGGGACTGCTCCAAGGCGGGCCGGCCGCCGATGCCGGGATCACCGACGGATCGTCGGTCACCGCGGTCGGCAGCACGAAGGTGACGTCACCGACCTCGCTGCGGGCGGCCTTGGTGCAGTACAACCCCGGCGATCAGGTGGCGGTCACCTGGACCCGGCCGGACGGATCGCAACGGACCCTGACGGTCACCCTGGGCACGGGGCCGGCCGACTGAACTGCTCCATTTCGAACAAGTTGTCCGCCCGTCGTGACGCTCCAGCGCCGCGAAGGGCGGACGACTTGCTTTGATGGACGCGTGACAACCGGAGTGAACGCTCACCTCCGCTTCGCGGTCCACGATGCCGGGCGGAGATGAGTCCGATTTCTGCCGAGATCAACCCGGATGCCGTGCTGCAATTCGTCGACGTGACGGTGCGGCGCGGCTCGGCGACGCTGCTCGACCGGATCAACTGGACGGTGGAGGAGGACGAGCGCTGGGCCGTGCTCGGCCCGAACGGGGCCGGCAAGACGACCCTGCTCCAGATCGCGGCGGCGCAACTGCATCCCTCGGCCGGCGAGGTGTACGTGCTGGGGGAGCGGCTCGGCCGGGTCGACGTGTTCGAGCTGCGTCCCCGGATCGGGTTGGCGAGTTCGGCGTTGTCCGAGCGCATCCCCGGCGCCGAGGTCGTGCGCGACGTTGTGGTCAGCGCCGGGTATTCCGTGCTCGGCCGTTGGCGGGAGGCCTACGGCCGACTGGACGTGCGCCGCGCGGTCGGGCTGCTCGATCGGTTCGGCGTCGGCCAGTTCAGCGAGCGGACGTTCGGCACGTTGAGCCAGGGTGAGAAGGCGCGGGTGCAGATTGCGCGTGCGCTGATGACCGATCCGGAGCTGTTGCTGCTCGACGAGCCGGCCGCCGGCATGGATCTCGGCGGCCGCGAGGATCTGCTGCGCCGGCTGACCCGGTTCGCCGACGACCCGGGAGCGCCGGCCTCGGTGCTGGTGACGCACCACGTCGAGGAGCTGCCGCCGGGCATCACCCACGCGCTGCTGCTGCGCAACGGCGCGGTGGTCGCGGCCGGGCTCGCACGCGATGTGCTCGCCG
>JAVHVB010000416.1:0-7086 GCA_032160775.1 Pseudonocardiales bacterium
AGCACCAGACCCGCGGCGATGTACGGCCCCGGGTCGTTACCGAACTCTCCCTTGCCCTGCACGATCTTGGACGCGAATGTGGAGCCACCGGAGAAGATCGAGAACGAGAAGCCGCTGACGGTCGACAGGATGAGCAACACGGCGATCGTCTCGCCGAGTGCGCGACCGAGACCGAGCATCGCCCCGCTGATGACGCCGGGCCGCCCGTAGGGCAGCACCGCCATCCGGATCATCTCCCAGCGGGTGGCGCCGAGGGCGAGCGCCGCCTCCTTGTTGGCGATCGGCGTGCGGTCGAAGACGTCCCGGCTGATCGCGGTGATGATCGGCAAAATCATGATCGCCAGCACGACGCCCGCGTCGAAGACGGTGCCGGTGTCGACGTCCTGGTCATCGAAGATGCCGAGACCGATGTGCGACAGCGCGTGCTGTACCGGCGTCAGGTGTGGCGCCAGGGTCCGGATGCCCCACAGGCCGTAGATGATCGACGGAATCGCGGCAAGCAGGTCGATGGCGTGCGCGATCGGTCGGGCGACGCGCCGCGGCGCGTACTGGGTGATGAACAGCGCGATGCCGATGGCGAGCGGGACGGCGAGCAGCAACGCGAACACCGAGCTGAGCACAGTGGTGTAGAGCAGGCCGGCGATGCCGAACCGGAGTTCGCCGCCGTGGCCGACCTGCCATTGGGTCGAGGTCAGGAAGCTCGCCTTGTCAGCCGTGATCGACGGCCCTGCCTTGAGGAGGAGGAAGACCGCGATCAGGATGACCATGACGATGACGATCGCGGCCGCGCCGCTCGTGATGCCGGCGAACACCCGGTCGCCCAGCCGCCGCTTGCTGCCGCCGCGGCCGGCGAGCATCGATGAACCGCCGGGGAGCGGTGCCGCGATCGGCAGGTCGGCTGCGTTCTGCAGTGCCGACACCGCCGGCTGCGCGCCGACGGAGCCGCCGCGGCCGGCCGGGTCGGGCCGCGGCGTGGGTTCGGCCGCCTGCTCCGGCATGTCGGTAGGGCTCGTGGTGCCAGCCCGCCGGCCGTCACGCGGAGGTGACGACCGGCGGATTCGCGCTGGAGGCAAGGTCAGCTGACCGTGGCGATCGACGCTTTGACCTTGGTTGCGAGCTCGTCCGGGACCGGTGCGTAGCCGAGCTGAGTGAGCACGCCCTGGCCGGCTGCGGAGATCGTGTAGGTCAGGAAGTTCTTCACGAACTCCGCGGTTGCGGCGTCCTTGTACTTCGTGCACACGATCTCGTACGTGACGAGCACGATGGGGTAGGCACCGGCGGTGTTCTGCCCATAGTCGATCTTCAGGCTGAGATCGTTACCGGTGCCGACGACCTGCGCGGTCGCAATTGCCGCGCTTGCGGTGTCCTTCGACAGCTCGACCGGGCCGCTGCCGCTGTCGATGCTCGCGGTCGGCAGGCCGGCCTTCGCGGCGTAGGAGAGCTCGGCGTAGCCGACTCCGCCGTCGGTCTGCGTGACGGCGTCCGTAACGCCCTGCGAACCCTCGCGGCCCTGGCCCTTGAAGCCGAGGCCCGCCGAGACCTTGTCCGGCGTCGCGGTGAAGTCCTGCGGCGCTGCCGCAGCCAGGTAGCTGGCGAAGTTGAACGTGGTGCCGGAGTCGTCGGATCGGTAGAACGGCGTGATGTCGGTGCTGGGCAGGTTGGCGTCCGGGTTCAGGGTCTTGATCGCCGCGTCGTCCCACTTCGTGATCTTGCCGGTGAAGATCTGCGCCACCGTCGGGCCGTCCAGCGTCAGGCTGTCGACACCTTGGAGGTTGTACTCGACCGCGATCGGGCCGACGACCATCGGCAGGTCGATCGCGTCGTCGGACGCGCAGTTCTTCGGCGCGCCGGAAATGTCGTCGGGCTGGAGCGCGGCGTCCGAACCGGCGAAGTCGGCGGTGCCGTCGCCGAAGGCGGCGATGCCGTCACCGGAGCCGATCGAGTCGTAGTTGATCTGCGCACCGTCACACGCCTGCTGGTAGTCCTTGCGCCATTGGTCCATGGCGTTGGTCTGTGCCGTCGACCCGGAGCCGTTGAGCGTGCCGGTCGAACAGGTGATGCCGCCGCCTGCGGTCCCGCTGGACGAGGTGTCGACCCCAGCCGGTGTCGAGTTGCCGCCGCCGCCGTTGCCGGAGCTGCTGCAGGCGCCCAGCGCGAGTGCTCCGGCGGCCAGCAGGCCGACCACGAGACCGGCTCGGTTGAGCTTCACGTGCGTTCCCTTCGTCGGATTCGTTTCCGATCCGGACGCTAGGAGCGCGATATGGCGCGACGGGGGTGCGTTGGTGAACGGATGGTGAATGCCGCCGCTCGGACCGGTGACGTGAGGATTTGGCGAGCATGGCCAGCGCGTGAACCAGCTCACTCGCCCGCTACGCCGGAGTGAGCCGCCACTGGACGTCCAGGTCGTGCTCGCGGAATCCGCCGCGGTCGTAGATCCGCCGCGCGCCCGGGTTGTCGCCGTCGACGTAGAGCAGCACGGCCGGGCAACCCCGCTCGGCCAGATAATGCAGGCCGCGCACGAGCAGCGCCGGGCCCAGCCGCAGCCCCTGCGCGGCCGGGGCGACGCCCAGGACGTAGACCTCGCCCAGCCCGTCGGGATGGACCTTCGTCCAGTGGTAGCCGAGCAGCTCGCCGCCGCGCTCGGCGAGCAGGAACCCGGCCGGGTCGAACCACGGTTCGTCCATCCGCGCCTGGAGGTCGCGCTGGGTCCAGCGGCCCTGTTCAGCGTGCGAGGCGAAGGCAGCCGCGTTGACCGCCAGCCACGCGGCGTCGTCGGCGCCGGGGCGGAACGGCCGGACTGCCACGTCGTCGGGAAGCGGTGGGTCCGCCGGCAGGTCGGTCAGCTCACGGCGCAGTTGGTACAGCTCGCGGACCGGGGTGAACCCGTGCTCGCGCAGCGGAGCGGCGAGCCGGCTGTGCCGCCCGTGTGCCCACACCAGCAGACCGGGTTCGGCGAGTCCTTCGAGCAACGCTTGGACGACGTCCGGATGTGCGGCGATCTCGGCGACGTCACCGTCTCGCTGCGCATAGCCGACGACCGTGCCGTCGGCGGCGCGGGACACCACGTGGGCGACGTCCGCCGAGCGGAGCTGGGACAGCGCCTGGTCGGAAAGCGGCGGAGCGCCGTCCTCGTGTTCTATCTCCCCGGCGAGTCGCGCGATGGCGACGCGGTCCGCTTCGTCCGGGAGGTCGTTCGAGACGGTGGCCACGCCTCGACGCTAGCGGGGCGACTCCACCGACTCGGCAGTGATCCGGGCGGCCACCTCGCGCGCAGCCCCCGGCTCCTCCCGCCGCCCGCCCTCGGACGGCCGGACGAACTTGTACCCGACGTTGCGCACCGTGCCGATCATCGACTCGTGCTCGGCGCCCAGCTTGGCCCGCAGCCGGCGAACGTGGACGTCCACCGTGCGGGTGCCGCCGAAGTAGTCGTAACCCCACACCTCCTGCACGAGGTGCGAGCGGGTGAAGACCCGGCCCGGGTGCAGGGCGAGGAACTTCAGCAGCTCGAACTCCTTGTAGGTGAGATCGAGCGCGTTCCCGGCCAACCGCGCCGTGTAGGTCGCCTCGTCGATGGTGAGCTCGCCGAGTTCGAGCCGGCCGCCGGTCTCGTCACTCTGAGCCGAACGTCGCTCGACCGCGAGCCGCAGCCGGGCGTCGAGCTCGGCCGGGCCGGCGGTGTCGAGGACGAAGTCGTCCACCGCCCATTCACCGGAGATGGCGATCAGGCCGCCTTCGGTGAGCACGGCGAGCACCGGCACGGTGACGCCCATGGCGGTGAGCAGCCTGATGAACGCCCGGGCGCTCATCAAATCGCGGCGCGCGTCGACCAGGACGGCATCGCCGAGACCGCGGTCGACCAGCGCGCTCGCGTCCTGGGGCAGGACGGTCACCTGGTGGGAGAGCAGGCCCAGTGCGGGCAGTACTTCGGCGGTCGGTTGCCTTGCGCTGGTCAGGAGGATGAGCTCCACATACGCCTCCGGCGGCAGATCGGCAGATGATCGCCGCCAGGCTGTGCCGCCCCCTTCAGGCGGCATCTGCGGGCGGCATCTGGCGGCTGGGCCGCGCTGCCCTCGTCAGAGCTACAGATTACCGGAGCAGATTTCGTCGAGGTTTCGGCGACACGGCAGGATTGGCCGGATGAGCGCGCCGCGAGACGTCGAGTTGCGCACCGCCGACGGGGTGCGGCTGGCCGCCCGGTGCTGGGACGCGGGCACGGGCGAGCGCGCCTGTGTCGTCGGTCACGGATTCACCGGCTCGTCGCGCAATGTCCATGTCGAGCGCATCTGCCGGACGCTCGCCGAGCAGGGGCTGACCGTGCTCGCCCCGGACTTCCGCGGGCACGGCCGGTCGCAGGGGTTCGGCACCGCGGGCGCGGACGAGATCCACGACGTCGCCGCCGCGGTCGCGTACCTGCGCGCGGCGGGGTTCGTCTTCGTCGCGGTGCTCGGCTGGTCGATGGGCGGCACGGCGGTGCTGCGCTATGCCGGCCTCGGTGGCGACGCCGACGCGATCGTCAGCGTGAGCGCGCCGGGCACCTGGTTCGAGCGCGGCACCTGGCCGATGCGGCTCGTGCACTGGATGTTCCTCAGCCGCACCGGGCGCACCGCGACCCGCTACCTGCGCCGCACCCGGGTGTCCGGTGCCGGCTGGTCGACGGTGCCCGAGGCGCCGAGCGAGGTGGCCGGCGCGATCGCGCCTCGTCCGCTGCTGATCGTGCACGGCGACGACGACCACTACTTCCCGGGCCATCACGTCGACTCGCTCGAGGCCGGCGCGCCGGCCGCCGAGATCTGGCGCGAGCCGGGGATGGGACACGCCGAGGTGGCGACGTCGGCGGGGTTGCTGGAGCGGATCGGCAGTTGGCTTCTCGCTGCGTCGGAACGCAGCGCCTGCGACGATGAGCGCCGTGACCGCTGACGCGATCGACGAGGAGGTCGTCGAGGAGGCCGAGCTCTCCCTCGTCGCGACTCTCGTCGCCGCCCTGGTCGTCGGTACCGGCCTCGTGCTGACCGCCCGCGCCGGCGCGACGCCCCTCCTGATCGCGGTCGCCGTCACCCAGGCGCTCCTGGCGGCCGCGTGGGTGTTCGGCACCGGCATGCCCGGGCGCCGGGGTGCGCTCGTCATTGCCACGCTGGCGGCGGCGGGTGCCGACGCCGCCGCGTCCGTCTGGCCGGACGGTCGGCTCGGCACATTGCTCCCCGTCCTCGGCCTCGCCGTCCCCGCGATGTTCGCCCACCAGTTGATGCGGGGTGCCGCCCGCGTCCAGGTCGTCTCGTCGCTGGCGGCCGTCGCGCTGCTCGTGCTCGGCGAGGTCGCCCTCGCGGCGATGCTGCAACTGCGCCACGAGTTCGGCACCGACCTCGGTGGCAAGGTCAGCTCGACGGTGGCCGGCGCCATCGCCGGCGCGCTGGTCATCGGCTGCCTCGTCGATTTGCTGCTGCCGGCGCCGCGCTTCGATTCGGCCGTGCCGCGCGGGCTGCTCGGCCTCATCGCCGCGATAGGCCTGGGCGGCTCGGTCGGCTATTTGCTCCTGAGGGACGAGGAGCAGTTCGGCGGCGGGCGGGGGACCTTTACCGGCGCCGCACTCGGCGCGCTGGCCGGTCTGCTCGCGGTCGCGATCGCCTTCGTCCTGCACACCACCCCGCAACCGCCGACGACGGTCGGCCGGCGGTTGCGTCCGGTGCTCGGCGCGGTGCTGCCGATCGCGATCATCGCGCCGGCGGCGTTCCTGCTGTGCCTCGCCATCCGCGTCTGACGGTGTGACGTGCTGATCGCCCTGATCGTCATCGCCGGGTTGTTGCTGCTGCTCGCCGCGACCCTGCCGCTGATCGACCGGGTGGTCGCGGCCACCGCCGAACGCAAGGCCTCGGAATACCTCTCCGAACCGTTCGGTCACCCTGCCACCGTGCGGGTGCACGCCAAGCCGTTCCTGACCCAGGCGTTGCGCGGCCGGTACACCGACGTGGAGGTGCTCGGCAGCCTGCGGATCGGCGACATCAACGGCGCCACCCTCGTCGCGCACCTGACGAACGCCTACCTGCCGCCGCGCGAGCTGCTCGGCGGCCGCACGACGGAACTGCCGTGCGAGCGGGTAGAGGGACGCCTCGTCATCCCGTACCCCGAGCTGTCGCGGGTCGCCCGCATCCCGGGCCTGTCGCTCGCCTTCGACGGTGAACGGCTGCACGCGACGGCCGCCCTGCCGGTGCCGGGCATCAGCCAGCTGGCGCGGATCAGCGGGCACGCCGTGCTGAGCCTCACCGACGCCGGCGACGTCTGGCTGCAGGTGCGCGATGTGTCGGTAGCCGGGATCGCGCTGTCGAGCTTCCTGCTCCGAGAACTGCTGCCGACGCTGAACGTGCCCATCCCGCTGCCGCCGCTGCCCTACGGCTTGCGGTTCGACGAGCTCCGGCCGACCGCCGGCGGACTGGTCGTCGACGGCTCGGCGGACGCCGTCGTCTTCCACCGCCCGCGCCATTGAACTGGTTGCATCCGTCCGCGTCGCTATCGCGCTGGATTAGCCACCGGAAGGGATGCACACCGATCGGTTACGCTCGCTGGTATGGGCATCTGGCTGCTCACCTCACGCCGCGCGGTCGACCTGTGCCGCGTGGGCAGCTGCCTGTGTCGCCCCGCCTGACCGGCTGACGCCCGCGTCGCCCACCTGCTCCGCCAGCCGGAGCCTCACACCTTCCCGTGCAATCACCGAACCCTCTGAGGAGCATTCATGAGCCGCGCAGACGTGCTCGTTTCGGCCGACTGGGCCGAGGAAAATCTTGAAACCCCCGGTGTCGTCCTCGTCGAGGTCGACGAGGACACGTCCGCCTACGACGGCGGGCACATCCGGGGCGCCGTGAAGCTGGACTGGAAGACCGAACTGCAGGACCAGGTCCGTCGTGACTTCGTGAACAAGGAACAGTTCGAGGAGTTGCTGTCCGCGAAGGGCATCGGAAACGACGACACAGTCGTGCTCTACGGCGGCAACAACAACTGGTTCGCCGCCTACGCGTACTGGTACTTCAAGCTGTACGGGCACGACGACGTGAAGCTGCTCGACGGCGGCCGCAAGAAGTGGGAGCTGGACGGCCG
>JAVHVB010000417.1:0-3003 GCA_032160775.1 Pseudonocardiales bacterium
ATGTCCCTGGACGCCGGCGGCCACCTCACCCACGGCTTCCGCCCGAACATCTCCGGCAAGATGTTCGACCAGCGCTCCTACGGCACCGACCCCGGCACCGGCCTCATCGACTACGAGGCCCTGCGCAGCTCCGCCCGCCAGTTCCAGCCGCTGATCATCGTTGCCGGCTACTCCGCCTACCCCCGGCTGGTGAACTTCCGGATCATGCGCGAGATCGCCGATGAGGTCGATGCCACGCTCATGGTGGACATGGCACACTTCGCCGGTCTGGTCGCCGGCAAGGTACTCACCGGCGACTTCGACCCGGTCCCGCACGCCCAGATCGTCACCACGACCACCCACAAGTCGCTGCGCGGCCCGCGCGGCGGCATGGTCCTGTGCGACGACTCCCTCAAAGACCAGGTCGACCGAGGCTGCCCGATGGTCCTCGGCGGCCCGCTCCCGCATGTGATGGCCGCCAAGGCGGTCGCGCTCGCCGAGGCCCGCCGCCCCGAGTTCCGCGACTACGCCCAGGCTGTCGTCGACAACGCCCGCGCCCTCGCCGAGGGCCTGATCCGACGCGGTGCCACCCTGGTCACCGGCGGCACCGACAACCACCTCAACCTGATCGACGTCGGCAGCTCCTACGGCCTCACCGGCCGCCAGGCCGAGTCCGCCCTGCTCGACTCGGGCATTGTCACCAACCGCAACTCCATCCCGGCCGACCCCAACGGCGCCTGGTACACCTCCGGCATCCGCATCGGCACGCCCGCGCTGACCACCCGTGGCCTCGGCACCACCGAGATGGACGAGATCGCCGGCCTGATCGACCGCGTCCTGACCACCACCGAGCCCGGCACCACCTCGAAGGGCGCGCCGTCCAAGGCCCAGCACATCCTGGACCCGAAGATCGCGGACGAGATCTCCCACCGCGCCGCCGAGCTGCTCACCGACTTCCCGCTGTACCCGGAGATCGACCTCGGCTGACGCGGAGTTGGCACACCGGAATAGAGCCGCGCACGTCAAGATGGGCGCGGTTCAGCTGACAGTGTCCTTCTGGTCCGGTACCACGCTGCCATCGTCGCGCAGCAGCGGAGCCGAAGTGCCGTCCGACTTCGTCAATGCCGTCGTCGAGCACGGATAAGGGTCCGTGACCTGTTTCTTCGGGGCAATGAACATCGGATTGATCAGCCATTTGCCGTCGGCGTTGTCGTAGGCACGGCACATCAGTTCCGGCTTGTTGCGGTTGATCACGAGGTGCACGGCGGTGGCATCGCCGACGAATGTGACATCGGTGACCGAGTCGCCGGCCGCCAGGATCTGGCGCCGCTCGATGGGGAGCTGCTCGAACGCCGCCGGACCCTTGACCCCGAATATCGCCTGGTTGGCCCAGCAACGCTTGCCGTCGACGTAGGTCATGACCGAGTCGTCACCGTCGGGGACACCGCCGCAGCCCTGCAGATGAGTGGTCTGCTTGCCGTTCTCGTACACGCTGCGGACGCCGACGACGTGGTTCGCGTCGACGCCGACCTCGCCGGCCCATACCTTCACGATCGGCTCCGGGGAAGCCGACACGACCCAGGTGTCGATGCCGTTCGCCTGCAGCGTGCCGATCAGGTCCTTGATCTGCGGGTACACCCGGATGTAGCCGTCGACCTGCTGCGATCCGACAGTCTGCGTCGCACCCTCGGCCGCGCCGAGGTTCTCCTTCTTCGTGGCGTCGGCGAACTCGGTGAGCTGATCGGCCGTATAGCCCGCCGACAGCGCGGTGCCCCACGAGTACGAGCCGATCAGCCGGCGCGCGTCGTAGCCGGCAAATGCGGGCTGGCCGGCGCGGGTCTTGTCATCGAGGATCGCGACGATCTCGTCGGCACACGCGGTGTTGGTGCTCGTCTTCAGAGGTTCGCCGGCGGGCACATCGGTGCCGCATGCCGCCTTCAGGGCCGCTGCCGCCACGTCCGTCATATAGCGGTCGGTCGTCTTCCAATCCTGATTTGCCGGCTGCAGAATCTTGTCATTGCGCAGCATCCAGTAATTGGTGCCGTAGCCGATGTCGTTCTTCACGACCGTGTTGTCCCAGTCGAAGATTGCTACCGGAGCCGGCGAGCCGGAAAACGTCCCGGTACAAGAACTATGGGCGTCGATCGCGGCCTGCAACTTCTGCCGAACGTCTCCGTACCAGGTCAGGCCCGGGTCCAACTTGCGACATTGAGTCCCGTCCGGCTTGGCGCCACTGCCACCGCCACAGCCGGCAAGCGCCATTGCCGCGAGGAGCGAGACGACGGCGGCCATGGTTGTTCGTCGGACGTCGCGCATCCCGTACCCCCCGCGGAGCCAATTTGCGACGACAGTAACAAGGGACGCAACAGGTGCATATAGCGCAACTCACGGCATCGCCCGAGCGCGGCGGGAGCGGCGCAAATCTCGGGCCCGGTGGGTGGGGGAGTGCGCGGTCGTCAGCGACCACCGCGATCGAACCGAGCGTGTTGTGCGAGCAGCTACTTCAGGCCGACGACCATGGACTCCGGACCGACCAGGTGCTGGACGTAGCACTCACGGAACCCTGCCTCGGCCATCCATCCCCGGCAGTCCGCACCGGTGTAGTCGAATCCGTCGTGGCTCAGCACGAGCATGTTCAGGCTCATGAGGAGCCCGGCGGCGTTCGTCCGGCGCTCGTCGTCGATCAGCGTCTCGTAGACGATCACCGCGCCGTTCGACCCAGCCCTTGCGCACGCTGGACGCGTTCGCCGCGCTCGTCATTGCCTATCGGTAGCCACACTCGTCGGGATCGGCTCGGCCAGAGCCGCTCGTGAGGGAGCCGCCTGGAAGGGGTCGGCGAAGTACTGGGTCTCGTGCGTCACGAGACCGTCGGTGATCTCCATGATGCTGACCGAGTGCGTCGGCACGCCGTCATAGGTGATCACGCACTCGCTCACCCAAACGTCGCCGGCGCCCAGGATCCGACGGACGGTGAAATGGCGTTCGGCCGGATGGCCGCCGCGTTGCGCCTGGATCCTGGCCCGG
>JAVHVB010000418.1:0-6537 GCA_032160775.1 Pseudonocardiales bacterium
CGAAAGCGGCGCGCAAGGCCGAGCCGGCCCCGGATCCGGAGCCCGAACCGGCGCCGGATCCCGAACCAGCCGCCGGCTGAGATCAAGTGGGTACTAACGGGTCGCGTGGGTAACGTGCCAGACGTGAAGGACGAAGGCGGCGAGCGCCTGCAGCTCGGTCGCGGCCGCGGCAAAACGCCGGCCGAACCGATCGAGGGCAACCTCGGCCAGCGTGTCTTGGAGCGGTACAAGCGCCACCGGCGCCGGACGAAGGCGCGGGTCGCGGCGATGACCCCGGGCCGGCGGTGGACCAGGCGCGGTCTGATTGCCGGAACCTGGCTGCTCGGCTTCGTCGCCGCGCTGATGATCGCGGTCATCGTCATGTACTACGCGTTCACCGACGTCCCCCGCCCGGAGGACCTGCCACTCAAGCAGGTCGCCACGATCCAGTTCGCGGACGGCTCGACGCTCGCCCGGATCGGACCGGAGGACCGCACCCTCGTCCAGCTCGACCAAGTACCCGAGCCGGTGCGCTGGGCGGTGCTCGCCGCGGAGGACCGCAGCTTCTACAGCGATCCGGGCATCTCCATCCGGGGCACGCTGCGCGCGGCGATCAGCGACGTCTTCGGCGGCGACACCCAGGGCGGCTCGGGGATCACCCAGCAGTACGTGAAGAACGCCTACCTCAGCGACGAGCGGACGCTGACCCGCAAGCTCAAGGAACTGATGATCGCGGTGAAGCTCACCCGCGACTACAGCAAGGACCAGATCCTCGAGTTCTATCTCAACACCGTCTACTTCGGCCGCAACACCTACGGCATCCAGGCAGCCGCGCACGCGTTCTTCGGAACCGACGTCGAGAACCTCGACGTCGCGCAGGGCGCACTTCTCGCCGGACTGCTCCGCGCGCCGGGCTACTACGACCCCGCCGTGCACCCCGCCCAGGCGCGGGCGCGATGGCACTACGTCCTGGACGGCATGGTCTCCACCGGACACCTCACCGAGGCGCAGGCGGCGAGCCAGAAGTTCCCCAAGACCAAGGATCCGCACGGTACCGGGCTCGGCGTGACCGGCTGGAAGTCACTTCTCGTCGATGCGGTGTTCGCCGACCTCGCCGAGCACGGCATCTCCCGGGCCGAGGTCTACGAGCGCGGATTGACGATCCGCACCACGATCGACAAGAAGGCGCAGCAGGACGCGGTCGCGGCGATCCACCAGACTTTCGCGGACCTGACCCCGCAACAGCGGAACCTGAAGAACTCGCTGGTCGCCGTCGACCCCGCGGACGGCGGCATCCTCGCGTACTACGGCGGGTCGGGTCCGGGAACGAAGGGTTACAACGGGAAGGTCGACTTCTTCGACCACGCCAGGTTGGGCGGGCGGCCGCCCGGCTCGTCGTTCAAGCCGTACACGCTCGCGACGGTGCTCACGCAGACCCTCGACCAGACGAAGAACAAGCCCCACCTAGCGATCAACAGCTTCGTCGACGGCAGCTACTGCAAGACGATCGACGGGACCAAGATCTGCAACGACCCGGGCGACCTCAGCCTCAGCAGCTCGCACATCCTGCTGTCGCTCGCGATGAAGTACTCGCTCAACACGACCTTCGACGAACTCGCCCTCAACGCGAATCCCGACGACGTGGCCGCGACCGCCCACGACATGGGCGTCGCCGAGAAGAACAGCGACGGCACCAAGACGCTGGTCGACGACACCGGGCACACCGCGTTCGGCATCGGCATCGGCGACTACCCGGTGACCCCGATCGATCAGGCTGCGGGCTTCGCGACGCTCGCGAACGGCGGCAAGCGAAACGACCCGTTCCTCGTGCAGAAGGCAGTCGGCTCCGACGGCTCGGTCGTCTACACGCACAAGTCCGACGAGACGCAGGCCATCGACGAGAAGGTGGCCAACGACGTCACGCTGACCCTCGAACCGATCGCCGACTGGTCGGGCGTGCCGCTGGCCGGCGGACGCGTGTCCGCGGCCAAGACCGGCACCGAGGGCATCAGCCCCACCTCGCCGAACAACAGCGACGCCTGGATGGTGGGGTACACCCCGCAGGTCAGCGCCGCGGTGTGGGTGGGGACCGGGTACTCGAGGCCGATCTTCAACGCCTCCGGCTCGCCCGAGTACGGCTCGGACCTGCCGGGCCACGCCTGGAAGCTGTTCATGGACACCTACCTGGCCGGCAAGCCGAACATCCCCATGGCGACCGAGCAGATGATCGACGCGCAAGGCGAGGTGCCGCCGACGACGACGTCCGCAGCGCCGTCCACCATCCCGGTGACGTCCTCGAGCAGTTCGAGCGCCAAGCCGACCTTCACGGTGACCAGCGGCTTCCCGTCGTCGTCCTCGCGGCCCACGCCGACGCGCACGACGCCCACGCCGACCCCGACCACGCCCACGCCGACCCCGACCACGCCCACGCCGACGCCCACGACGTCCGCGTCGACCTGCCATCGGGTCGTTTGCCCGTGACCCGTCGCGGCTGATCCGGCCGGCGCCGGCCGCGTGCTTGGATATCTCGGGTGACGACGATCGCCGAGGACGAACCGTCACGCACCGGCGAGCCGGTCGTGCGACTGCCCAGTCGCGTCGACCCGACAGCCTGGCGTGCGGCGCGCATCGTCGGCGGCGCGTGGGGCCGGCACGCCGGCGTCGCGCAGCGCGCCTGGTGGACCCCGACGCGCTGGCTGCTCGTCATGACACTCGCGACGCTGTTGCTCGGTTTCGTACAGAAGTCCCCGTGCGCGACCGGCGAGTGGTCGGGGCACAAGCAGTACACCCACTTCTGCTACTCCGACGTCGTCCCACTGTGGTCGGACGAGCGGCTGGCGTCCGGTGCGGTGCCCTATCGGGACACCACCGTCGAGTACCCGGTGCTCACCGGCACGTTCATGTGGCTGACCGCCGACCTCACCCGCGGGCTGCACTCGATCATGTCGAGCTGGTCGGAACTGGTGACGTTCGGCGCGCTCACCGCGCTGCTGCTCTCACTCTGTGCCCTGGTGGTCACCACCGGGACGGCGCTGACGAACCGTTACCGGCCCTACGACGCGGCGATATTCGCGCTGTCGCCCCTGCTCGTGTTCCATGCCTTCTCGAACTGGGACCTGCTCGCGATGGCATTCACCTCGGGTGCGCTGTGGGCGTGGTCGCGCGACAAACCGGTGCTCGCCGGCGCGCTGATCGGCCTGGGCACCGCGGCGAAGCTCTATCCGGTGTTCCTGCTGGTCGCGCTCGCGATCCTGGCGGTCCGCACCCGCCGCTATGCGGGCCCGCTCTGGGCGGGGATCGCAGCGGGATTCGCGTGGTGCGCGGCCAACGTTCCGTTGGCCCTCGCCTACCACGACGGCTGGTGGGCGTTCTACAAGCTGAGCATCGAGCGGCCGACCGAACGGTCGACGGTCTGGGCGATGACCCGCACCCTGACCGACGGCTCGCTGTCCGCCGGCGACTCGCCCTACTGGGTGCCGTCGGGCGCTGCGGTCGCGCTCGCCCTGATCGCCGCGCTCACCCTCGTCGCGGTCGTCGGCCTCGCGGCACCGGTGCGCCCGCGGCTGGCCCAACTGGTGTTCCTGTGCGTGCTCGCCTTCCTGCTCACGACGAAGGTGTGGAGCCCGCAGTACTCACTGTGGCTGGTACCGCTGATCGCCCTCGCCCGGCCGCGCTGGCGACTGACCATCATCTGGCAGTTCGTCGAGGTCCTGGTCTGGATCCTCACGCTCACGCTGCTGCTCGGCTATGACGTGCGCGATCACGGCGTCAACTACGGCTGGCTGATGCTGGTGCTGCTCATCCGGGACGGGCTGCTCATCGCCATGGCGGGTCTGGTCATCCGGGAGATGTGGCGGCCGTGGCTCGACGTCGTGCGGGTCGACGGCGCGGACGATCCCGGCGGCGGCATCTTCGACGGGGCTCCGGACTACTGGTCCCGCGACTACGTGGAGGAGCCGGGCGAGCCGATGTCGATCGAATTCCTGTCGACCCTCGATCAGAGCGACTTGCGCAAGTAGGCGATGTCCGCGGCCTGGGTCTCGCCGGGCGTCTCGACGATCACGTCGCTACCCGCCGCGCGGCACACCTCGGCGATCAGCTCCGGGTCGATCTCGCCCGATTCGAGCGCGGCGTGCCGGTCTGCGCCGGAGTCGAAGGCGTCGCGGCTGTTGTTCGCGTGCACCAGATCGATCCGGCCGGTGATCGCCCGGACCCGCTCGACGATGCCGGCGAGATCCTCACCGCCCGCGTGCGCGTGGCAGGTGTCCAGGCAGAACCCGAGGCCGTAGTCGCCGACGGCATCCCAGAGCCGGGCGAGCCGGTCGAGATGCCGGGCCATCGCGTTCGTTCCGCCGGCGGTGTTCTCGAGCAGCACCGGGACGGCGAAGCCGCCGTCGTTCTCGGCGTAGGCCATCGTCTTGCGCCAGTTGTCGAAGCCGATCGCCGGATCGTCGGCCTCGCCGAGGTGCCCGCCGTGGACGATGATCGCCTGCGCGCCGAGTTCCTTGGCCCCCTGGGCGTGCTGGGCGAGCAGCTTGCGGCTGGGGATCCGGATCCGGTTGTTGGTGGTGGCCACGTTGATCCGGTACGGCGCATGGATGTAGACGGCGAGCCCGCTGGCCCGGATGGCCTCGGCCTGCGGGTGCGGCGCCTGCGGTGCTTGCCAAGCCTGCGGGTCGGTGAGGAAGAACTGGACCGCCTCGGCGCCCGTCTCCTCGGCCCACTGCAGCGGGTCATCGGACTTCACGTGCGCACCGACCCGGGTCATCGGACGACCGCCCGCCGGCGGTTGTGGAGGTGCGCGTCCACTCCGGTTGTCACGCCCTCCAGCGTACGAGTCGGGTCGGACAGCCGGTTCGCTGCCGACGGCTGGCGTTCCGGGTGCGCGTATCCCACACTGAGGACTGGTCGTTGACCTGTACAGAGTGCGTTAAGCTTTGGTTGTCTTTTGCTGTGCCCGGTTTGCCCGGGTCAGCCTTCGAGTTCGGGAGTGTCGATGCCGGGTCGTCACGAAGTCGCGTCGGGTCGCCGGACCCCGATGCGCCGGCCCCGCATGCGGTGGCTCGTCGGCTTCGCCGGCGCAGCCGCACTGTCAGCCACTCTCCTCGGTCTGAACTCCGGCTCGGCCGGCGCCGTCGTAGACCCCGTCGCCGCGACCTTCGGGGTCACCGGCGTCGCGACCTCCAACTGCAAGGTCTCCGTCGGCGGGACCGACGTCTACGTCCGGCCTGGCCAGGAACTGGACGTCAAGACCTCGATCGTCGGCCTCACCCTGCTCGGCCTCCCGCTGGACCTGAGCAAGCTCGCCTCGCTCAACGGCGCGCTGGTGATCGACCCGCAGGCCGACCAGCCCACCAAGCTCGACATCACCAACAAGGTGCAGAAGCTCACCCTGCCGGCCGGCAACCACAAGTGGACCTGGACCGTCAACACCGTCAAGATCGGCGCGCTGCCGGTGCCGCTCGGGCTCACCTCGAACGCGCTGAAGCTCGGCGCGAAGCTGACCTGGGACGGCACGATCCACGTCACCACCGACGCCGCGGACTGTGGCCTCGGAGTTCAGCTGCCGAGCATCTCGGCGTCGGTGAGCGTCACCGGCCTGCCGCCCATCGCCATCGGGATCCCGGGCGTGAAGGTCACCCTGCCGGTGAACGTCCCGACCGTCGGCGTGCCGACTCTCGGCAAGCCGGGCGACGGGAACGGCGGATCGTCGGGCTCGAACGGCGGCAACGACGGGTCCTCCACCCCGCCCGACCAGGACAACCCGATCCCCGTGCCGGCCAAGGTCGTCCCGGGCATCAACGGCGGCGGCCTGCTCGGCGGCGGCATCGAATTCGGCGGCATTCCGGCCGGCCCGGTCGGCGGCGGCTCCGACCCGCTCGGCGGCGGCGCCGCCCCCGCGGGCAACCCGGGTGCCACGACGGCGGCCCGGCTGCCCGACCAGACGAGCAGCGGCAAGCACAAGACGATCGATCTGGCCGCCAGCCGGCCGGCCTCCACCGGCGAGGTGTGGGTCGTGCTGGCCATCATCGCGGTCATCGCGCTGGCCTTCGTGGCGGCGACCTACGCGCGGCTGTACCTCATGAAGCGCGAGGGCTGATCCGTCCCACCTGTGGACGAATTTTTGATTGGTCGCCGCGGCCGGTAACCTGGTGCGGTTGTCTTCGTTGACCCGCGGCCGAAGGAGTGCCGCAGCGGTCGAGCAAGCAGAGGCAACACCTCCTGCCACGGACCGTCCGTGGCCGATCTAGTCCACAGGAGGAATGGCACGCTCATGCGCCATTACGAAGTCATGGTCATCCTCGACCCCACCCTCGAAGAGCGGACGATCCAGCCCTCGCTGGACGCCTTCCTGTCGGTGGTGAAGCAGGACGGCGGCACGGTCGAGAAGGTCGACGTGTGGGGCCGCCGGCGGATGGCCTACGAGATCGACAAGCACGTCGAGGGCATCTACGCCGTCGTCGACCTCCAGGCCAATCCCGCCGCCGTACAGGAGCTGGACCGTCAGCTCAACCTCAACGAGTCGGTGCTGCGGACGAAGGTCCTGCGCCCGGACGA
>JAVHVB010000419.1:0-5513 GCA_032160775.1 Pseudonocardiales bacterium
ACGGCAAGCCGATCGTCGTCGCAGGTTTCGAGCCGCTGGACATCTTGGCGTCGGTACACATGCTCCTCGCCCAGATTCGCGAAGGTCGGTGCGAGGTCGAGAACCAGTACAGCCGGGTAGTACACGACGAGGGCAATCCGCAAGCACTGGCATTGCTGGCCGAGGTCTTCGAACTGCGGCCGCACTTCGAGTGGCGCGGTCTCGGCTTCATCAGCCAGAGCGCGTTGAAGCTCAACGACGCGTACGCGGCCTTCGACGCGGAGCTGCGTTACGAGATGCCGGGGATCCGCGTCGCCGACCCGAAGGCCTGCCAGTGCGGCGAAGTGCTCAAGGGCGTGATCAAGCCCTGGGAGTGCAAGGTGTTCGGGACCGCCTGCACTCCGGAGACGCCGATCGGGACCTGCATGGTGTCGCCCGAGGGCGCTTGTGCGGCGTATTACAACTTCGGACGGCTCCACCGCGAGACCGCGCAACTTGTCGGCCAGTCCGCACGCGCCTGACCACGTGAACACGCCGGGGGAGGTGCTGTTCGCGCGGTACGCCTATGCGCCGAACGACCTTGGTTACTGCGGCCCTGGCGAGTCCGAGGCACTCGCCGAGCTCGGCAGCACCGGCGCCACGGACGCCGACGTCACCGCAATCGCGAAACGCTTTTCCGGCGCCTGGCCCTACGCCGCCGTCCTCGCACAGGTCGCCGGGATCGCCGACCCGCTGGACGAGCGTGTCATGCGCGCGTACTGGACGGGTCGCCCATTGCTGGACGCCGGCGGCCGGAAGGCATTCGCACTGAATCTGGTGAACCTGCTCGCGTCGCAGGCCGGACACTACTGGTCACACCTCACCCCGGACCTGCTGCCCGAAGTCACTCCGACGCACGGCTTCCACGTCTTCGGCGTGTATCCGTGGTCGCGGTTGCTCGACGGCGAGACCTTCGAGCAGCCGCTGCGCGTACTGGACGACTGCCGCATCCGCTGGGGCCAGGTCATCGGCGTCGATGGCGAACAGGTGCGCGTCCATTCCGAACGACTCGTCTGGGACGGCAGCCGGCTCCGCCTCGGGCGCGCCGGTGAGGAAAGCGTCCGGTTCGCGCTGCGGGGGAGGAGCTTCGTTGTCCGGCCGGCCGTGGGGGACTGGCTTGCTCTGCACTGGGACTGGGCCTGCGACCGGCTTTCCGGCGACGATGTCGCGCACCTGAGAAGTACCACCGAACTTCAGCTCGCCTTGACGAATGCCCGCCTGGCACGCGCGAAGGAGTCGGCAGCGTGAAGTTCCTCGTGCTCTGGCGGATGGATCTGGCGCTGCTGTCTCGCGAGATGGCGCAGGCGGTCGGCCGGATGGCCGAGTACGGAGACAAGCTCGAGGGCGACGGCCGGGTCATCGCGCGGTACCACGTCGTGGGCGCACACGGCGGCGCCTGGATCTACGAGGTCGATTCACACGAGCAGTTCGAACAGTTGTTGGCCCGGGCGCCGGTGTTCAACTTCGCCCACTACGACATCCACCCGCTGGCCGAGATGGCGCCGCGATCCGAGGAGTCCCGATGACGGCGAGCGAAGTGCGACGGAGGAGTCTCATCGCAGCACGGCACCTGGCGATCACCCAGCGCCTGCGACAACGTCGCGACGACCTCGGCCTGACCCAGAAGCAGATCGTCACGCGGCTGGCGAAATGCGGCCTGCAGACCACGAACCGCGCGCTGTCCAGCCTCGAACACGGTGCCGGCCTGGACATCGCCAAGCTGCCCGAGCTGGCGAAGGCGCTCGACTGCACCGTCACCTACCTCATCGGGCTCACCGACGATCCGCACAGCTGGGAACCTGACTCGGTCACGGATTCTTCCGCGCCGATGCGCGCCCAGCCGAGCGGCATCCCTGACGAGGCGGACGCTGCCGATGCGGGCGGCGGCTCGTTGATCCTGGGTTCGTACCTGCCCGAGCGTCGGGTGCCGCGCCGCCGGACCTAGTCGGCAGCCGTTCTAGTACAGCCCGGCCAACTCCGCTGCGCGCTCGGCCGATATTCGCTCGAGGGCAATGCCGCTGTGCACCAAGACGTACTCGTCCGGCATGAAGGGGCCCTCGAGCATGCCCATGTCAATGTTCCGCACGACGCCGGCGATCTCGACGCCGGCGACGCGGTCCGTCGTCTGCCACGAGACGACCCGGCCCGGCAGGCCTAGACACATGACGGGCCTACTGGCATGACGGCGATGCCTCATGCAGTGCGAGCATCGCCGTCCACCTCCGCAGTCTCGGCTCCGCTGCCCATCATCTGCAAGCCGGACAGCGCCCGCTGCGCGCCTGCCTCGTCGATGCGTTCCATCGCGAAGCCCATGTGGATGAGGATCCACTGGCCCTCGGTGACCGCCGGGTCCTCCAGCATGCCGAGGTTGATCGGCCGCTGCGCGCCCACGACGTCGACGAGGGCGAGCATGCCGGCGTTTCCGTCGAGCACTCGCACCACGCGGCCGGGAATGCCGAGGCACATGTCAGACGCTCGCCTTCTCGGCCAGCAGGGCCCGCACGGCTTCCATCGCGCGCGGCACGGCGGCCTCCACCGGTTCCGAAAGGCCGATGCCGTCCTCGACGGTCGCGGGGGTGACGCCGACGACGAACGTCGTCGGCAGCGATCCGCCGAGGTTGCGCAGGTTCGCAAGCACGGCAACCGGCGCCATGCCGTGCGGGTCGAAGTACCCGCTGCCGAGGTCCTGTTCACTGACTGCGAGCACGGTCAGTTCCCCCGGCGGGCCCGTGCCGGGTATGGCGTCTACGAGCACCAGCGTGGCGTAGTCCTCGAGCAAGTCGTAGGCAAGATGCATCCCTCGGATGCCGTAGTCGACCGCCCGGACGTGCGCGGGCAGGCCCGGTCCGTCGTCACAGAGCCGGCGGACCACCTCGGGGCCGAACCCGTCGTCGCTCAAGAACAGGTTCCCGATACCCGCCACAAGGACCCGTGCAGGCACGTCAGGGCTTGTCCTCGGCGCGGCCGGTCCCGGCGTCGTGCGACGGCCCGGTGCGGTCGTCGTCCAGGTCGGTCTCGGGCATCTGGCTCGCAGGCTGCTCGTCCGACGGCGAGCCCGTCGCGCCCCGTGGCGTGCTTCCCGGGTCCTGCGCCTTCATCTCGTCGTCCGCAACAGGTCCGGTCGCGCCGCCGACCTTCGCGCCGTCCTTCGTGGACTCTTCCTGAGCGTCGACGTCGGCGGTCTCCCGGCGTCCTTCGTAAGGCGGCACCGTGCTGCCGGCGGTGTCTGCGCCACCGGCGCCGTGGGGTTCGGTAGGGGTGGTCATTGCTGCTCCTCAGCCTCCTCCGGACTGCAGGTCCGGGCCCTCGGTTTCGCTGGACTGCGGCAGAACTGCGGTGTCGGAGTCCTCGTCGGACGTACCCGCCGGGCGGTCGACGGGACCGCCGCCGGGCTCGTCGGAGCCGGTGTCCCGGGACCCGGGTTCGCCGCGTTCGGCCTGCGGTTCTGGCTGTAGCTGCGCGCCTGGCTCTTCCTCGCTCATCGAATCGCCTTCCTTCGTCACATCGAGCGGATCTTGAGGTACCTCTTGATGTCCGGAATGGACTGCACGAGCACGACTCCGGTGACCGCAAGTGCGACCACCCCGGCAATGGTGGTGAGCTTCCCCAGCCTGTTCACGAACGACTCTCCTCTCGGTTGTCGAAGTCCGCGCCGGCGGCCAGTGGTTCGAGCTCGTCCGGCGAGAAGTAGAAGTAGCGTCCGTACCACTCGTGGAGGTCACCTGCGGGGTCGTCGACGAGAACGAGCGCGACGTGTACGTCGCCGTCGACGTCAGACAACACTGCTTGGACGCGGGCGATCTGGCCCGCAAAGAACAGGTCCTGCGCGTCGGCGCGCCGCGAGGGATGAACACGCACGAGGCTGCCGCGAGAGACCGGGATGCCCTCGATGACGACAGCGTCCGCCTCGGGACGCACCGCGGCGTCAGCAGCGGGGTCCCACCACGGCGCACCGCCGGTGTCGAAGTCCGCCGGCTCGATGTCGCGCAGGTCGGCGCGCGGGCCCGGGGGATCGGCAACGGCGTGCGGGTTACGCAGGATGCCGTGCAGCTGCTGCATGTCCGCGGCGGACATGGCATCGCACCGGTCGATGATCTCCCGCGCGCGCGGGTCGGTGGCGCGCGCCTCGGCCTTCTCGGCGTCGGTCATCGTCATCACCCGGAGGGTGAGGATCTCGTCGATCTCGGTGCCGTCGAACAGCGCACCCTTGCTTTCCGCGGCAATCTCCGGATAGTCGTACAGGATGATCGGCGCGCCGAGCACGATGTCGGTCGATCCGGCCGGGCCGGCGAGGACCGGGTAGCAGCGGTGTTGGCGCACGGTCCCCGCCGCGCGTTTGGCCTCCTCGGGTGGGTCGAGCAGCGAGACGAACGCAGCGTCGTGGGCCTCCACCAAGATGTGCGCACCGATCAGGGAGACCCGGATCGCGGCGTCCTTCCCGTCGACGGTATCGGGATGCTCGTTGTCCACCGACACGCCGAGTCGGATGAAGCCGTCCTCGGCCTCGACGTGCGCCCGGACGCGCGCGGTCAATGCTTCGCGGCGCCGGACGATTCGTCCTGCCTCGGACCCGTCCGCATGGTGGACTGGTTCGACAAGCTGATCGGCCGGGATCGCGACGGCGTATTCGACCGGGCCGTCGAGTTCGTATCGGTCGAAGGTGAACTCGCGCTCGACGGCCTCGTCCCAGGTGAGTAACCGAGTCCCGTCGACGTCGAGCGCGTCGACCGGTTCGAACTGCCCCGGAGCTGCGAGGCGCTGCACCTCACGCACCTGGAGCTGCAAGAAACGCAGGCGGATCGTGACGGCGGCAACGGGTGCTCGCGGCCGTAACAAGCACTGCATCGACATGCCGGGATCCTCGGCGTAGCTGGCGCTGGTCGCCTGCGGCGGGCCGAGCACCCCGAACTGCCAGCGCGACCGGTTCTTGCTCGAACTCGCGCGATAGGGGTAGAGCAGGTACCCCTCGTAGAGGACTGCGTCGGCGATCTCGCGGACCTGATCGACGGTCATGGCACGACCTCGCCCCGCCTGGCGAGCAGCGCGTGAACGGTCTCTTCCCACGTGGTCAGACCGTGTTCGGCGCGAAAATCGGCCAGCCGCGCGAGCACCTCCCGGTCGAGGCGGATCCAGCCGGCATTGGGGAAGTAGAAGTCCATCATCTGCCGCCAGGTGGCGACCGGCATGTCGAAGTTCGATTCGCACTCCCACGGCACCTGCTGAACCCCGAATCCGGTGATGCCCTTGGTGAAGACCGTGCCGGAGAAGAGGAACGTCAGTGGCGCGCTGCCCGCCCCGAGTGCGTGCAGGTAGCGCGATCCCACGACGTCGAAGTCGTAGGTGCAGGGCAGTGCGAGGTCGAATTCCGCGGCGCCGGCGAAGCCCTGCACGGTGGTGTTGCACTGCATCCAGAGGAACGGACGCAGTGTGTCGACCCAGCGCTCGCGCTCGCCGAAGATCCCGAGCAGACCGTGCTGTTCGTCGAGGTCGTACGG
>JAVHVB010000420.1:0-2693 GCA_032160775.1 Pseudonocardiales bacterium
CGGGACCTGCGTGCTGAACAGGGTCGTCGGCGTCGCGGACTTGCTCGTCGGCGGATAGCGCTGGGTGGAGGTGAACGTGCCGTTGATCGTGTCCGCGGTCGAGGAGATCGACTTCACGCGGCCCGCCGGGACGTCCTGCAGGAAGACCGGGCTGAACGGGATCGCCACCCGCGGCTGGGCCGGCGGGTGCG
Source organism: Pseudonocardiales bacterium (assembly GCA_032160775.1). Classification (GTDB taxonomy): domain Bacteria; phylum Actinomycetota; class Actinomycetes; order Mycobacteriales; family Jatrophihabitantaceae; genus Jatrophihabitans. The sequence continues at coordinate 192 of JAVHVB010000420.1, forward strand.
CGAAGAGCAGCACCGACAGCCAGTTGACCGCCAGCAGCACGAGCACGACCCAGCCGAAGCGGCCGAAGCGAGGCCGCCGCAGGTCGCTCGGCTGCGCGGGCGGGGTCCCGCGTCCGTCGGGGGCCGGCGCGACGCGCCATCCACGTGGGTGTCGAGCCAATCCGCCGTCGGCCAGGTCGTCGGGCATGCGGCAGATGCTCCTCGACGGCGGTGGCACGGTCATCAGCCCGTGGGCGACTCTTTCCGGTACCGGATCGGCGCATGCGGCGCACGTCGCTACTCGCCGTGCGGTAGGCGCAAGATCCGGCTGCCGGCCGACGACAGGCCAGCGGTCGCCTCCCACCATTCGTCGGGTGCCGAGCGCCCCGCGCGAAGACGCACACGGCGCGGCCGCCGGCTGAGTGGGCCGGTGGCGAACACCAGATACGACAGGAGCCTTTCATGGCCGTTGCACGCGTCCCACCAAACCTCTTCGGCATCGCGTTCGGCCTGTCGGGTCTGGCCGGCGCATGGCTGTACGCCTCAGCAGCGCTGGGCGTGCCCGCGACGGTCGGCAACGCGATCGCGGTCCTCGCCGCCGCGACCTGGGTGATGCTGACCCTCGCCTACCTCAGGCAGGGACCCCGCCGGATCCTCGCCGACACGCGCGACCCGGCGCTGGGCCCGTTCCTCGCCGTCCCGGTGTTGGCCGCGCTCGTGCTGTGCGAGGCTCTCGCCGCTCCCGCGCCGACGGCCGCGCGCGTGATCGTGATCGTCCTGCTGGTCGCAGGGCTGCTGATCGGCGGCGGGCTGCTCGGCCAATGGATGACCGGCGGGCTGGAGGAGCAGACCTTCAGCACCGCGTTCTTCTTGCCGATCCTCGGCGTCGGGCTCGTCGGATCCGAGGCGGCTTCGACGGTCGGCCTGCACAGCATGGCGCAGGTGTACTTCGGCATCGGCGCGGTCGCCTGGGTGTTCATGAGCTCGGTCGTCCTCAACCGGCTGTTCTTCCGGCCGCGGCTTCCAGCGGCTCTGATCCCGACGCTCGCGATCGAGCTCGCGCCGCCCGCGCTCGCCGGCAGCGCGTACTTCCTGCTGCATCCCGGGCCGCCGGACCAGCTGGCACTGGCGCTCGCCGGCTACGCGGCCCTGATGATCGTCGCGCAGGTTCGGCTGCTCCCCCTCTATCGGGCGCTGACCTTCACGCCCGGCTTCTGGTCGTTCACGTTTCCTTGCGCGGCAATGGTGACCTTCGCGCTGCGCTGGCTCGCCCTCGAACAGCCGGTGGGCGCGGGGGTCTACGGATGGATCCTGCTCGGTGCGATCACGGTGCTCATCGGTGCGATCGCCGCGCGTACGATCGTCGCCGGAGTACGGGGGCAATTGCTGCCCTCTGTCGACGCACAGGTCGCGGAGAAGTCCGGTCAGGCGATGGACGTCTCGCGGCGCGCCGGGCTCGCGGCCTGATCGAGCCCTACGCCGCCGCCAACGTCGTCGCGACCGGCGGAACCATGGCCCCCCGTCGCGCGACGACGAGGCCGGTCTCGTAGGCGAGCCGCACGAGCTGCGCGCGGTCGCGCGCGTGCATCTTGCACAGCGCGCGGCTGACGTGCGTCTTCGCCGTGGCCGGGCTCACGACGAGGTGCTCGGCGATCTCCCTGTTGCTCAGCCCGCCGGCGACGAGCGCGACGACCTCCCGCTCGCGTGCGGTGAGCTCCTCGAGCTGCTCGGGGGTGTGCCGGCGCACGTCCGGCTGCGCCACGAGCTCGGCCATGAGCCGGCGGACGACGCTCGGGGCAAGCGCAGCATCGCCGCCGGCGACGGATCGCACCGCGTCGGCGAGTTGGTCGAGGCGGCCGTCCTTGAGCAGGAAGCCTCTGATCCCTGCACGGAGGGCCGGCAGAACATGCTCGTCCGTGTCGCACGCACTGAGAACGAGGATGCGCACACCGCCGAGCTCAGGATCGGCGAGAACGTGCCGCGCGAGCTCGACGCCGTCGAGCCCGGGGAGCTCGCTGTCGACGAGCAGCACGTCCGGCCGCGCCTCGCGTGCCAGGACCGCCGCCTCAGTGCCGTCGGCGGCTTCACCGACGACGGCGATGTCGTCCTGGGACTCGAGGAGCGCCCGGAGCCCGGCGCGCACCAGCGGCTGGCCGTCGGCGATGACGACGCGGATGGCGTGCGGAGCCGCGCAAACCGCCGCGACAGGGTTGCGACGGCGATCCCGTCCGGCGGTGACTAGCGGCAAGATGGCGGCGTCGGCCATGGGTGTCTTCTCCGTCGCTCCGAGGGTTCGAAAGGTTGCCGCATCCACTATTCCGGCGACCCCTGCTGGCGGCCATCCCGGGACACCAGAGATCGGGCTCGTGTGGACCGGAGACCCAGGTAGGGGTGGCCCTACCTGGCAAGCCCGTTGCGAGGCGAACAGCGCCCGGCCACGCCGGTGCTCGTACGCCTCTCGGGGTAGGCCGAAGACCCATCTGCCGGCCGACGACGGACGCGCGGCGGGTCGCGACCATGCGA
>JAVHVB010000421.1:0-7181 GCA_032160775.1 Pseudonocardiales bacterium
GATGTCCAGCGGTTCGAAGCCGGCCACCACGATGGGTTTGCCGTACACCTCGGGGACGAACCGGTAGGGCCGATTGCCGACGACCGTGGAGACGTGGCCCGGGCCGAGGAAGCCGGACAGCCGCAGGTCGGGGGAATCGAGGATCGCCTTGATCGGCGGGACGATGGTGACGTGGTTGCAGAACACGCTGAAGTTCGTCACGCCGAGTTGTTTGGCACGCACCAGCGTCACCGCCGTCGACGGCGCGGTTGTTTCGAAGCCGACCGCGAAGAACACGACTTCCTTGTCGGGGTTGTCGACGGCCACCCGCAGCGCGTCGAGGGGCGAATACACGAATCGGACGTCGGCACCGCGGGCCTTCGCCTCGAGCAGGCTGCCGCGGCTGCCGGGCACCCGCATCATGTCGCCGAACGAGGTGAAGATGACGTTCGGCTTCTCGGCCAGCCACATCGCATCGTCGACCCGACCCATCGGGATCACGCAGACGGGACAACCCGGACCATGGACCAGCTCGATGTTGGACGGCAGCAGATGCTCGATGCCGTGTCGATAGATCGTGTGCGTGTGGCCGCCGCACACCTCCATGAACTTGAAGTGATCATCGGGCCCAGCGAGATCCGTGATGGCTCTGACCAGCGCTCGGGCGGCTGCCGGATCACGGAATTCGTCGACGAACTTCATCGGGTCTCCTAGACGATTGCGGTCGAGTCGAACGCGGACAGTTCGTCGTAGTAGCTCTGACCCATCTGCTTGACGGCGTCAAGCGTGAGGTCGGCCTCTTCCTGGTCGATACGCGCCATCGCAAAGCCGACGTGCACGAGGACCCAATCGCCGGTCTGCACGCCGTCGTCGCCGAGCAGCCGGACGCTGATCGTGCGTTTGATCCCGTTGACATCGACCTTCGCCAGATGGTTCGCCGGGTCGACGAGTTCGACTACCTGGCCTGGAATGCCGAGACACATGGTCGGTCCTCTCGTGACGGTCAGCAGATACGGGGCAGTGGGTCGCCGACGAGCATGTCGACGATGCGGCTGCCGCCGAACGCGGTGCGCAGCGCCACGACACCCTCGGGCTGGGCGAGGATCTCCCCGACGACTGCGGCGGAGCGCCCGAGTGGGTGGGCCTGCAAGGCAGCGACCGCCGCGGCAGCCTGGTCAGGCGGGACGACCGCGACGAACTTGCCCTCGTTCGCGACATAGATCGGATCGATGCCGAGCATGTCGCAGGCTCCCTGCACCATGGGCGCGACAGGCAGGGCGTCCTCGTCCAGGATCACCGCGACCCCGGCGTCCTGCGCGAGTTCGTTGCACACCGTGCCGAGGCCGCCACGGGTCGGGTCGCGCATCCAGCGGGTGTCCGGCGCGGCGAGGAGCAGGGCCTCGACCATCTCGTTGACCGGCGCGCTGTCCGATTCGATCTCGGCCTCGATGGCCAGATCGCCGCGCGCCATCATGACGGACATGCCGTGGTCACCGAGCGTGCCCGACAACACCAGCCGGTCGCCCGGCTGCACCGCGTGCGGCGACAGCGTCCGGCCGGCCGGGACGATGCCGATGCCCGCGGTGGTGATGTAGAGCCCGTCCGCCGCGCCCTTCGGAACGACCTTGGTGTCTCCGGTGACCAGCGTGACTCCCGCCGCCCGGGCCGCGGCGGCCATGTCCGCAGCGATCTCGCGCAATTCGGCGATGGCGAAGCCTTCCGCGATCACGAACGCGGCAGACAGCCATTTCGGGTGCGCACCGCTGACCGCGAGATCGTTCACGGTGCCGTGCACCGCGAGATGGCCGATCGAGCCGCCTGGGAAGCGGCGCGGCGACACGACGAACGAGTCGGTGCTGAGGATGATTCGCTCCCCCGACGGCAGCGTCAGCTCCGCCCCATCGCCGAGCTGTTCGAGCTCGGGATTACGGAACGCCTCGAGGAAGACGGCGTCGACGAGCGCGGCAGAGGACTTGCCGCCGGCCCCGTGGGCGAGCGTGATGACCTCGTCGATCATTCGAGGACGTCGTTTGCGGAAGTTCTCGATCTTCTTCAGCACCCGGTCCTCACGCGAGACCACTTCGCTCACGGGGATCAACTGGTCGGTCATCGATTACCTCCAGATGCGGCCGAAGATGAGTCCAGGCACTGTTGCGTCCGCAGCCAGAGGTGGTACCCGAGCAGGGCTTGGCTCTCCTGGATGCGGTGGATGCTCTGCGAGTGCACGACGAAGCAGTGGTGGACGGCCGGTGAGTCAGCCATCTCCCCGCCGGTATACCCGGCGAACCCGATCGTCAGCAGCCCGCGGTCAGCCGCCTCGTGCAAGGCGGTCAGCAGGTCGGCGGAGTTGCCGCTCGTCGAGAACGCGACAGCGATGTCGCGGTTCGTCGCGTGGGCGATGAGCTGGCGGGAGAACACGAGCTCGAAGCCGACGTCGTTCCCGAGTGCGGTGAGGACTGCTTGATCGGACGCAAGATTCACCGCCGCGAGCGGGCGACCGGCAACGGGCTGAGCAAACAATGCGGCGAACGTGGCGGCGTCGGTCGAGCTTCCGCCGTTGCCGAAGACGTACAACCGTCCGCCCGCCGCGAACCGCTCGGCCATCTCGGCTCCGGCCGCGGCCACCGTGTCTGCGCAATCGGCGAGGGTCGACTGTTGGAGTGCTGAGCTCTCGCGAGCCTTCTGCCGGGCCGACGCCGCGAGGTCGACGAGCAGCGGTCCGGAATCCCGCTCTTCGGCGTCGATGAACGGGTAGAGGAATCCCGTGCCCTCCGTCATGCCCGGTCCCCCACGCGGGTGAGTGCCGAACCGGCGTGCACGAGCAGCAGGTCGCCGGGGCGCACCTCGCCGACCAGCGTCACGTCGATGTCTTCCTCGCCGGTCGCAGTCCGCACGAGCGCCGTCCCGAACGGGCCGGCGGACGGCAGGATCACCTCGGCCGCGCGGCCTTCGTCGCTACAGGTGACGCAGACTTCCCCCTCGCAGTCACGCGGTGCAGCCGTGAGCAGGCCGGGATGCTCGAAACAAACGTGGGTGAGCTCCCACAGCAGGTGATACATGAGCACGAATCGGCCGGTGGCCGGAGCGAGCGGGTCAGCGTCGGCGATCCACAGCACGTGGTCCGCGGCGCCGTCCGGCGGACGTTCCCCGGAACCGATCCAGACACTGAGCGCGCCCCACGCGGGCGTGCGCCGCATCAGATCCGAGACGGCGGCGTCGTGCGCGGCGGCGACCGCGATGAGGATGTCACCGGGACGAACCGACACGCGGGCCTGGGCGACGACGGCCGGCGAGGTCAACGCGAGAGCGGGCAGCGCGCGCTTGCCGACGATGACCGGATGCACGAACTCGACGGCCATGTGGTGCGCGTGCGGCTCCCACTCGGGAGCCACGCACCACATGGTCGCGCCGGCGTGGAAGCGGCGCGCGATGGCCAGCGAGGCCACCGCGAGGTCGTCTGCCAACCCCGAATCGAGGATGTCGGGGGTGATGCCGGCAACTGTGTCAAGGGGCGCTGCAGCCGCCGTCCGCGCCGTCACGACACCGCTCCGTGGGAAACGTTTCCGGCGAGCGCAGCCACGACGGCCTGCCCAAGGGCAAGCCCGCCGTCGTTCGGTGGAACGAGCCGATGGGTGAGTACGTGCATGCCGTGTGCCCGGAGCAACGCCGTGCACTCGCGGAGCAGGAGCACGTTCTGGAACACGCCTCCGGTGAGACCGACTGCCGGCACTGCCATCTCGGCCGTCAGCCGTTGCGCGACCGTGGTGACCGCGTCGGCCACAGCCCGGTGGAACCGGTAGGCGAGCACGGCGCGCGGTAGGCCCGCGCGCACATCGCGCACGATCGCCTGAATGACCGGCGCATAGTCGAGCACCGAGTCTGCATCGATCGAGAATGCCCAGCCCCCGCCGCCTGCGTAGCCACCGCGCTCGGCACGGATTTCGAGTTCGATCGCGGCTTGTGCCTCGAACCCGATGCGTTGTCGGATCCCGATCAGCGCCGCTACGGCGTCGAAGAGCCGGCCCATGCTCGAGCACGGGACGGTTCCCACGCCGGAGTCGAGCGCCGCCGCGACGACTGCCCGTTCCGCCGGGGTGCACGCGGCGACCGGTGGCAGATCGTCGTCCCAACTCACGTCGCTGGCGGCGAGGTACGCGAGCGCGACGCGGCACGGGTTGCGGACCGCGGCGTCGCCGCCCGGCAGATCCACCGCGCGCAGGTGGCCGGCGCGTGTGTAGCGCGTCGGGTCACCGTCCATGAGGAAGAACTCGCCGCCCCAGATCGTTGCGTCCGCGCCGTAGCCGGTTCCGTCGAACGCGACGCCGAGCAGTGGCCGGCCCAGCCATTCGTGCTCGGCCTGCAGGGATACGACGTGCGCGTGATGGTGCTGGACGTAGCGCAGTTCGGGTTCGTCCGGACCGCCGGCGTGCCGTTCTGCCCAGCTGCGGGTCAGGTACCCAGGATGCTCGTCGGCCGCGACGAGATCCGGTGTCACGCGGTGCAACGTGGTCAGCTGGTCCACCGCCCGCTCGAACGCGCGGGTCGTGTCCACGCTGCCCATGTCCCCGATGTGCGCTGAGCAGAACGCGTTCGCCCCGTCGATGAGACAGCACGTGTTCTTCAGCTCGCCGCCGACGGCGAGAGTCGGTGGCAGCAGCCGGCCGAGCGCGACCGGGAGGGGCGCATATCCGCGCGAGCGACGGATCGGAAGCTCGTACCCCTCGACCATCCGGACGACGCTGTCGTCACACGGGACGTGGATGGGCCGGTTGTGCGTCAGCACCGCATCGGCGAGCCGAGGCAGGCGGCGCGCAGCGTCCTGGTCGTCGAAGCACAACGGCTCGTCGGTGATGTTCGCGCTCGTCATCACGAGCACATCGAGCGGACTCACCTCGCTGCCCGGCGTTGCGGAGAGCAGCAGGTGGTGGATGGGCGTGTAGGGCAGCAGTAAACCCAGCAGCGGGTTGCCGGGTGCGACGAGATGATGCACCGGCGCGCCGGCGCGCCGGCGAACCAGGACGATGGGCCGAGACCGGCTGAGCAGCGTTCGTTGTTCATCGTCGTCGATCAGCGCGAGCCGGTGTGCGACAGCGATGTCGCGAACGAGAAGTGCAAAAGGCTTCTCGTCGCGGGCCTTGCGGGCGCGCAGCCCGTTCAGCGCCGCGGCGGTGTCGGCCCGGCAGGCGAGGTGATAACCCCCGACGCCTTTGATCGCGACGATCGACCCGGCAAGCAGAGCACGCTGGGCGGCCTCGATCGCGGCGTCCGGGTCGTCGATTCGTTCGCTCCCGCACTCGAATCGCAGGCGCGGCCCGCAGTCGGGACACGCGATCGGCTGTGCGTGAAAACGCCGATCGCCGACGTCCAGGTACTCGGCCGTGCAGCGCGGGCACATCGGGAACTGCGACATCGTCGTGGCCGGCCGGTCGTACGGCAGGTCACGGATGATGGTGAACCGCGGCCCGCAATTGGTGCACGTGATGAACGGGTGCCGGTACCGGCGGTCAGCCGGGTCGAACATCTCGCGCAGACAATCGTCACAGGTCGCGACGTCCGGCGGGACAAGAGTTCGAACGCCCTGCCGATTGCTGCTGACGACGATGGTGAAACCGGATTCGGCGACGAGGCCCGGCAACCGATCGCGCTGCACGCCCGCAATCACCGACATCGGCGGGGCTTCGGCGCGGAGCCTGCGCTCGAACTCGTCCAGCTGACCGCGCCGTCCCTGAACCTCGATCAAGACGGCGAGCGCATCGTTGCTGACCGAGCCGGACAACTCCAGATCGACGGCCAGGCGCTGGACGAAGGGACGAAACCCGACGCCCTGCACGACCCCGGTGACCGTGAAGCGAGCGCGCTGGTGCCCGAGACCGATGGTCTGAGATTCCGCGATCACCGGAACGACCATTCATCGTTCACCGAGGGCGCCGGGCGGGAAGTGGACCGCTCCCAGGTACAACTAGCTGAACCTGGTTCCGGCTGGCTGGGGACTCAACCGTTTCGGACATTACCTCCAAACGGCGCAGCCGACTAGGTGGACTTCTGCGCAGATCCGAGGAGGATTGCGAGCACAGCTGCTCGGCGTCGTACCCGCCGCGCGGCATCGCTCCGGCTAGGAGTTTCGATGGAGATCGTAGGGATCATCGCGACGTCGCTCGCGGCACTTGTCGTACTGACCGTCATCGTCATGCTGCTCGTCTCGTTGCCGGACATCCGGCGGTATCTCAAGATCCGCTCGATGTAGCTCGCCGCCGGCGCGGTGGAATTCGGATCGCCTCGGTGTAGTCGATCTCGATCGATCAGCAGGGCCGAATGAGCTATAGCGCGCGTTCGGCCCTGTTGGTCAGCTAGTGCCGAAGGATCACCGGGGAGGGACCCGTGAGCGACAGCCCGCTGAGCGCTGCCAGACCGCCCGTCCGGCAACGCCGCTACAACCGGTTGGCGGCGGGGCTGGCGGTGATGATGCTGACCGGCACCGGGGTTCTGGTCGTCGGCGCCAGCATCGCCGACAGCTCCCCCGCCCCGGCCGACTTCGTGCTGTGCCACGCGACCGGCGACCGAACGACCCCGTACGAGCCGGTCGCGTTGCCCGCGGGGCAGGGAACGGGCGGCCACGAGCAGCACAGCGGTCCGATCTTCTGGCCTGACCTAGCCCCGGACGCCACCTGGGGCGACATCATTCCGCCGATCACCGTCAACGGGCTCGCGTACAGCCTGAACTGGGGTCTGGGACCAGATGAGGATCGGTTGGGGCGCAAGATCTTCAACTCCGGGTGCGTCTTCCCCACGACAACGCAGACGGTGACGGTCACGGCGACTCCGCCCCCCGGTGCCACGACGCCTGTCGTGTCGAATGCCGCGCAGTCGCACGAGACCTGGCGCACCTCGAAAGCATCCGGACCAAGCAGGTGGCCGACAGGGACCCGCTTCACGTTCTCCCTCGACGACGGGGCTTCGGTGAAGCTGACCTTCATCCAGCACGTCGAGCGGCGCCGAGTGAGCGGCCGGTGCGTGCTGCGGACGGCGGCCAACGCGGCCAAGCCGAGGTGCTCGACCCTGCATTTGACCCGCGGTCACGTCTCGGCGACCGGCAAGGTAGGTACGAACGCGGTCGCGTTTGCGGGCAAGCTGAGTAACGCGACGTTCCTCAAGCCCGGCGACTACTCCGTGATCATCACCGCCACCGCGTCCGGCAACACGTC
>JAVHVB010000422.1:0-2899 GCA_032160775.1 Pseudonocardiales bacterium
CTTCTTCCCTGAAAAGGGTGGGTCCACCCGCGAGGCGAAGAAGATCTGCACCGGCTGCGAGGTGCGCGGCGAGTGCCTCGAGTACGCCCTCGAGCACGACGAGCGGTTCGGCATCTGGGGCGGGCTCTCCGAACGCGAGCGTCGTCGCCTCAAGAAGCGGGCTGTTTAGCCCTCAGCGGTGCACCCGGCCGGTCGCCACGACTTCGAAGGCGCGGCCGGGCACGGTCTTCAGCTGGTTGAGGTCGTCGTCGTTCCAGTAGTGCGACGGCGCACCGGAGATGAACCAGTCCGAGCCGTTGTCCGCGACGAGCATCCCGTACTTCTTCAGGCAGCGCAGGATCACCAGCGCCTGGCCGTGGAAGCGGCCCAGCCGGTAGGACGCCTTCAACCGGAACCGGGCGCCCATCGGCGGCACCGCGGCCGAGGTGGTGTCTCCGGCCTGATGCGTCGCCGGATGGATGTAGCCCTTCTGGGTGAGCGAGACGGTGAACCGCAGCGCGTGGTCGATGTGCCCCGCACGCACCTCGGACGCGCGCACCAGGCCGGGCAGGATCGGCAGGCCCGCAGCGTCCGCGGAGGTCCAGCCGGCGTGCCGCAGCGCGTTCGACCGTAGGTCGAAGACCGCGCCGGACGCCGCCCGCCACCCGTGATCGGTGCGGTAGGCGTGGTAGAGCTCGTAGAGGTGGCAGTCGGCGGAGGCGACGAGGACGTGCCGGTCGCCGCCGGCCTCCACCCGCGCGCCGAGCGGCACCGGATACGGCCCCGGGTCGCTCTCGTTGCCGTAGGCGGTGAACCTGATCGGCACCTCGGGCTGGGTGGCCGGCACCGTTTGGAACGGGATGCCGTAGCGCTGGTTCTCGCCGAAGTCCGGATGCAGATCAGTACGCAGCCCGACGCTGCGGACCCACGCGGCCGAGTGGCGGCTCAGCTCGGCCCGGGAGATGTCGCGCCGCCACGGGTTGTCCGCCGGGAACAGCGGGCAGCCGGCGATCCGCGGCACGGACGTGGCCGCGGCCTGCACTCCGAGCGCCGGCGCGCCGGCCGAACCCGAGGATGTGCACGCTGCGAGCAACGCCGCGGCCGCGAGGCCACCCGACAGCCGCCTCATCGTGGCGGGTCGATCTCGTCGACGTCGCGGCCGAGGTACTCCGCGGCCAGATCCACCACCACCATGAACACCAGATCGGCACGGTCGTCCAGATCCACAGCGCGCGCCTCGATCGGGCGCCGGTAGACGACGATGACCGGCTGCTCGATCTCCGCCAGCCCGTCGCGGAACAGCCGGCCCAGCGGCACCCCGCGGTCGAGCACGACGTCGGGGGTGAACGCGGCTTCGGTGCCCTTCGGCGGGACGTCCTCGACCGCGAACTCGAGCGCCGCGATCTCGGTCGCCCAGTGCTCTTCCAGCTCTTCGACGGCGTCCAGGACGAGATCGTCGAACTCCTCGCCGCGGGTGCGGTGCAGGGGCACCCCGATCGGCGCCAGATGCCCGCGCAGCCCACGGCCACGCCGGTCGCGCCGGCGCGGCGGGCGCGCGGCCGGACGGCGGGGCTGGCGCATACCTGCATTATCGCGCTGCCGGCCGCGACACGTACGCCGCGGCGGGCCCGGAAAGCCGGGCGTGGGGCCGACTGGGCGATATGGTCCCCGGCGTGGGCGTGCGACACGTGCGACGGTGCACGCGGACCGGCTGCAGCCGATCCGCTGTGGCCACCCTCACCTACGCCTACTCCGACCTGACCGCGGTCGTCGGGCCGCTGGCCAGTTTCGATGAGCCGCATTCCTACGACTTGTGCGAGGAACACGCGCTGGGGCTGACGGTCCCGCGCGGCTGGGAGGTCCTGCGGCACGTCGGCGAGTTCCCGGCGCCCATCCCGCACGCCGACGACCTCGAGGCCCTCGCCGACGCCGTCCGCGAAGCCGCGCGCACCGAGCCCACCCCGCGCGCCGAGGGTGACGCGCACACCGGCCGCCGCGGCCATCTGCGAGTGGTCCCGCCCGCACACTGACCGCGGTCCGTTAGGTTTGGCGGCGTGGACCTTTCGGCGCTCGTCAAGGCTTACGACGTACGCGGTGTTGTCCCGGACGAGCTGAACGAGGACATCGCGCGAGCCATCGGCGCGGCGTTCGTCGACGTCACCGGGGCACAGAAGATCGTCACCGCGCACGACATGCGGGAGACCGGCCCGGGGCTGGCCCGGGCATTCGCCGAGGGCGCACTGAAACGCGGCGCGTCGGTCGTCGAGGCCGGTCTCGCGTCGACCGACATGCTGTACTTCGCATCCGGTCACCTCGGGCTCGCCGGCGCGATGTTCACCGCCAGCCACAACCCGGCCCGGTACAACGGCATCAAGATGTGCCGGGCGAACGCCGTCGCCATCGGCCAGGACTCCGGGCTCGCCGACATCCGCGACCAGGCGGGCAGGTACCTCGACGCGGGGCTCGAGCCGATCCCGGTCCCGGGCGGCGTCGAGCAGGTGGAGCTGCTGCGTCCCTACGCCGACTACCTGCGCAACCTCGTCGACCTCTCCGGCGTCCGGCCGCTCAAGGTCGTCGTCGACGCGGGCAACGGAATGGGCGGCTTCACCGTTCCGGCCGTGCTCGGCGACGCCGTGCTCCCGAAGCTGCCGCTCGACATCGTCCCGCTGTACTTCGAACTGGACGGCTCGTTCCCCAACCACGAGGCGAACCCGCTGGAGCCGGCGAACATCGTCGACCTCCAAAGAGCAGTGGTCGACGTGGCGGCAGATATCGGCATCGCGTTCGACGGCGACGCCGACCGCTGCTTCGTCGTGGACGCCGCCGGCAACCCGGTGCCGCCGAGCGCCGTCACCGCGCTGGTGGCCACCCGCGAACTCGCCAAGTCGCCCGGCAGCGCGGTCATCCACAACCTGATCAC